>NZ_WIBD01000021.1:167613-167871 GCF_009495975.1 Pseudomonas sp. SZ57
ATTTCCGCGCCCGGCGCAGAGAGTGTCGCTGCGCCCCCGGCACCAGCCTTAAAACCCTTGGAAGCAGCCTGATCGGGCGCGATACACAAGCCCGCTCTTGATTCTGCCCGCAGGGCGTAGGAGCGAACTTGTTCGCGAACTGCCGGGGACCGGCAGCAAAGCTAGCTACCTCGGTCGTGCCTGATGTACCGCACGTGACGGTTTCACTGTCGGTTCCCGACAGTTCGCGAACAAGTTCGCTCCCACGCCCTCCGGGCA
>NZ_WIBD01000022.1:0-73115 GCF_009495975.1 Pseudomonas sp. SZ57
AAGTCGGGCCGGAAACGGAGCCTGGGGGTTTGCTTACTTTGGCCTCATCAAAGTAAGTCGCCGAGGGGCGAAAAGGTGACCTGAGCCGAACCCAAATCCACCTGACAAAGAAAAACCGCCGTGTGACACAGAGCGTCACGAACTGCATTCCCACGCGGAGCGTGAGGAACGAGAGGTGTCCTGGAGAACATCGTGACTATGCGCAGGGCCTGAGCGCCTTCTCAGGTCTCGCCGGCAATCCGAATACAGCCATGCGCTGAAACGCACCCATAAAAAAACCGCCTGATCAGCGATCAGGCGGTTTTCATGAAGCCAGCGAAGCTTAGTAAGCCAGGCCGAAGTCTTCTTCTTTCATGTCCATCAGGTTGGCAGCACCCGACAGAATGGCCGCCACGTGGGTACGGGTGCGCGGCAGGATGCGCTGGAAGTAGAAACGCGCGGTCTGGATCTTCGCGCGATAGAATGCCTCGTCCGACGCACCGGCCGCCAGCTTCTCGGCCGCAACACGCGCCATGTCGGCCCAGAAGTACGCCAGGCAGGCATAGCCGGAGAACATGATGTAGTCCACCGATGCAGCACCCACTTCTTCGCGATCCTTCATCGCCGCCATGCCCACTTTCAAGGTCAGGTCGCCCCACTCCTTGTTCAGCGCAGCCAGTGGCGTCACAAACTCCTGCACAACTTCGTTGCCTTCATTGCTCTGGCAGAACTTGTGAACGATCTTGGTGAAGCCCTTGAGCGCTTCGCCCTGGGTCATCAGCACCTTGCGGCCCAGCAGGTCGAGCGCCTGAATACCGGTGGTGCCTTCGTACAGCATCGAAATCCGGCTGTCGCGAACGTTCTGCTCCATGCCCCACTCGGCAATGAAACCGTGGCCGCCGTAGACCTGCACGCCGTGGTTGGCAGCTTCGAAGCCCACTTCCGTCATGAACGCCTTGGCAATCGGGGTCATGAACGCCAGCAATGCGTCAGCAGCTTTCTTTTGCTCCGGGTCTTCGCTGTACTTGACGATGTCGACCTGCTTGGCGGTGAAGTACACCATGGCACGCGTGCCTTCGGCGAACGCCTTCATGGTCAGCAGCATGCGACGCACATCAGGGTGAACGATGATCGGGTCAGCGGCTTTTTCCGGTGCCTTGGGGCCGGTCAGCGAACGCATTTGCAGGCGGTCACGGGCATATTGCAGGCCGCCCTGGAAAGCGACTTCGGCGTGTGCCAGACCTTGCAGTGCAGTGCCCAGACGCGCGGTGTTCATGAACGTGAACATGCAGTTCAGGCCCTTGTTCGCCGGGCCGATCAGGTAGCCGGTCGCGCCGTCGAAGTTCATCACGCAGGTGGCATTGCCGTGAATGCCCATCTTGTGCTCGATGGAACCACAATTCACCGCGTTACGCTCACCGATGCCGCCATCGGCAGCCGAAAGGAACTTGGGCACGATGAACAGCGAAATGCCTTTGGTGCCAGCCGGTGCGTCCGGCAGGCGGGCCAGCACGATGTGGACGATGTTATCGGCCATGTCGTGTTCGCCAGCGGAAATGAAGATCTTGGTGCCGGTAACCTTATAGGTCCCGTCAGCCTGAGGCTCTGCGCGGGTACGCAGCATGCCCAGGTCGGTGCCGCAATGCGACTCGGTCAGGCACATGGTGCCGGTCCATTCGCCGGATACCAGCTTGGTCAGGTACGCGTCCTGCTGCTCGGGCGTGCCGTGCTCGGAGATCGTGTTCATCGCGCCATGCGACAGGCCCGGGTACATGCCCCACGACCAGTTGGCTTCACCGACCATCTCGCTGACCGCCAGGCCCAGCGACTCGGGCAGACCCTGACCGCCGTGCGCAACGTCATGCGCCAGACTCGGCCAGCCGCCTTCGACGAACTGTTTGTAAGCCTGTTTGAAGCCGGTCGGCGTCTTCACGCCCGACTCGCTCCAGGTGCAACCCTCGGTATCGCCCACACGGTTCAGCGGCGCCAGCACCTGCTCACAGAACTTGGCGCCCTCTTCCAGAATGGCGTCGACCATGTCCGGAGTGGCGTCATGACAGGCTGGCAGACTCTGATAGTGCGCTTCATAGCCGAGCAGTTCATCACGAACAAAACGAATATCACGCAAGGGGGCCTTGTAGTCAGGCATAGCGATAACCTCTGCTGATGAATCCTGGAACGAATGACCGGGCGGTCGCTGGAGAGACACCCTCAAGCGCCAGACAATCTCGTATGCGTCGCGGTCAAACAGGTGTTTGAAACATACGTTTACGCCCAAACCTTGTCAATAGCGAAGCACGCACCATTCGTCCACGGCCCATGCATAAGCCACGCAGGCGTACGTCGTGCGGGGGCGAGAGAAGCGTAAGCAAAAGTCTAGTGGAGGGCGAAGCGAGGTGCAGGCGTGATACAGGACAATGATGCGGAGAAATTCAGGGAGCAACGCCGTGCGCTGAGGGCACGGCGAGAATTGACGCGAAAATCA
Organism: Pseudomonas sp. SZ57; assembly: GCF_009495975.1. Lineage (NCBI taxonomy): Bacteria > Pseudomonadati > Pseudomonadota > Gammaproteobacteria > Pseudomonadales > Pseudomonadaceae > Pseudomonas > Pseudomonas sp. SZ57. The sequence goes on from NZ_WIBD01000022.1 coordinate 2,465, forward strand.
GGCGTAGGTGTCAATCAGCGTGCCGAGCATTTCATTGCTGGCTTTCTGCGCAGCCAGTCCGGCTGCAAACTGATCCTTGCCGGCCTCGAGTTCGACCATGTTGGACGACAGGTCGGAACGCTGGCTGCGATCAACCGAGCGCAGGTTCTCGAGCTGAAAGTCAGAAGACTGGCTTCTGCCCGACACTTCGATATTGGAGCTGGCAATCTGGGTGGCCGCCTGATCCACACGACTTTGCCCGACCTGCATTGCGCTAAGGCCCGGGTAGAGGGTGTTGTTCATGGTGATTTGCATAAGCCGATCCTCAGTTCAAAAAACGAACACATGCCATTGAACCAGCATTTGCCCGGAAATACTCGACAAACAGACTAATGGCACTAGGCCGCACGATAGCCTGACTCTTGAAATTCCAAAACTGTCTTGCCGGTCAGCGACATAACGGCGCTGTCAGCTCAACACCTTCAAATCGAGATACTGCGCCACATTTTCGGCACTTGCCTCGTTCAAGCGCGGCACCTGCCCCAGACAAGGTGCGGGCAGACGCTCGACCAGCGTGGCGAGGTTTTCTTCAAGCCGCGAGGTGTCGGCATCCACGATGTTGGCCACCCAGCCGGCCAGACGTAACCCGTCACGGGCAATCGCTTCAGCAGTCAGCACCGCATGATTGATACAACCCAGGCGCACGCCCACCACCAGAATCACCGGCAGATCCAGAGCAATGGCCAGATCGGACAACGTGCTCTGCCCGGACAGCGGCACGCGCCAGCCGCCCGCCCCCTCGATCAGGGTGAAATCGGCCTGTCTGGCGAGCATATGCCGCATGGGTTGCAGCACCGAATCGACCGTCAACGCGACGCCGGCTTCGCGTGCTGCCAGGTGCGGAGCGATGGCCGGCTCGAAGGCCAGCGGATTGACTTCAGCGTAATCCAGCTCGACAGAACACTCGGCCAGCAACGCCAAGGCATCCGGGTTGCGCAGCCCCTGTGGCGTGACAAAACAACCGGACGCGACGGGCTTGCCGGCGGCCGTGCTCAGGCCGGACGCTCGGGCGGCATGCAGCAAACCGGCAGCCACCGTGGTCTTGCCGGCGTCGGTATCGGTTCCGGTGATGAAGTAGGCGGCAGTCATCTCAGCAGTCTTTCCTGTCAGTCCATCAGTTTTTTTCAAGCACCGCGTACAGCACTTGATAGGTAGCGGGCAATCCGGCGTCCTGGCGGAAGCCTTCATAGGCCTGAACCATGCCCATGATTCGCTCGCGCCCGGTCAGGCCATTGGGCCGTCCAGGGTTGAGATTGTGCGCACCGAGCGCCTTCAATTCGTGCGTCAGGCTGCGCACATCCGGGTAATGCAGAACCTGCGGGCAAACATCGAGGCTGCGCACTTGCAGGCCGCTCGCCGCGCACAGTTGGCGATAGTCATCCTCATGACGAAAACGGTTCACATGCACCCGGCCGTCCACGGCCTGCCAACTGTCGCGCAGCTCGTACAACGTGCCGACACACAGGCTGGCAAAGGCGAATACGCCGCCTGGCTGCAAAACGCGCTGAGCTTCACTGAGCACTGCGGCGAAATCGGCGCACCACTGCACCGCCAGGCTGGAAAAAATCAGCCCGCAGCTCTGGTCACGCAGCGGCAGGTGCTCGGCGTCACCCGCAATGAAGTGCTTTGCGCCACCCAAGGGTCGGGCATGACGCAACATGCCTTCGGCGATATCCAGTGCAATACCTTCGCTGCCAGTGAACGTCTGCGCCAGCGCCCGGCTGAAATAGCCAGTGCCGCTGCCCAGATCCAGCCAGCGGGACGGTTTGCATTGCGCAGGCAAACGCATGAGCAGCTCATTACCGACGTTGCGCTGCAGTTCGGCAACGCTGTCATAGCTGCCTGCTGCGCGGGAAAACGATGCGGCGACCTGACGTTTGTCAGGCAAGACAGAAGGTGGTTTGGGGATTGAAAGATCAGTCATCGTCCAGCTCGTGCAGAAAGGCGTGGATCGCGGCCGCTACCCCATGAGGGTTTTCCAGCAGGAAGGCATGACTGGCCTGCTCGATCAGGCCCACTTCGACATCCGGCAACAAGGCCAGCAGATCACCTGCTGCCTCGGCGGGCACGAAGGCATCCAGCCCGGCGAACAGGTGCAGTTGCGGGCCACGATAGGTTTGCAGCGCGCTGCGGGTGTCGAGTTGCCGGAGTATTTTCAGGCCGTCGATCAACGCCGTTTTCGACAGGTGCGGTGCGCCGGCCTTGAGCAGCCGCGCCAGACCGCGCGGGTCCTCTGCGCCTTGCGTGCATAACAGGCTGAAACGCTTGAGGGTCAGGTCCGGATCATCGGCACAGCCAGCCAGAAACGCCTCGAAATCCTGCGCGGGCATCGCATTCGGCCACGCCCCTTGGGTGACGAAGCAGGCGTTGCTGGCCAGCGTCAGCAACCCGCAGCAACGGTCGCCGCGACGCGCTGCCAGTTCAGCCGCGAGCATGCCACCCAATGACCAGCCGCCCAGCCAGGCGTCGTCTGGCAGGTTGGTGTCCAGTTCGTCGAGCCAGTCTGGCAAGTCGCAGCTGTCGATATCCGGCAATGGCTCGACTTCAACCCGCAGGTGCTCATCCAGCCCGCGCAACGCAGCGGCAAGCGGCTCCAGCGGCGAAACGCCAAGGCCCCAGCCTGGCAACAGAATCAGACGATCACGCATGAACAGGCTCCGAGGAGTGGCTGGCATCCAGCAGCGGGTAGCACTGCTCCAGAGTGTTCAATAATAGCTGCACGTCGGCTTCGCTGTGCGCGGCAGACAACGTCACACGAAGTCGCGCGCTGCCCGCAGGCACGGTGGGCGGGCGAATGGCGGTGACCAGCAGGCCGCGCTCGCGAAGCAATTGCGAGAGGCGCAAGGCGCGACCGGCATCACCGATCATGATCGGCTGGATCGGGGTAAAGCTGTCCATCAGTTGCAGCCCGATCTGCTCGGCACCGCGCCGAAACTGCTGGATCAGCCGGGTCAGATGCTCGCGACGCCAATGCTCGGTACGCAGCAGCTGCAGGCTTTTCAAGGTGGCGCAGGCAAGCGCGGGCGGCTGGCTGGTGGTGTAAATGTAAGGCCGGGCGAACTGGATCAGGGTTTCGATCAGTTCTTCACTGCCGGCCACGAACGCCCCGGAAGTGCCGAACGACTTGCCCAGGGTGCCGACCAGCACGGGCACGTCATCCATGCTCAGGCCGAAGTGCTCGACGATACCGGCGCCGTTGGCACCCAAAGGGCCGAAGCCGTGGGCATCATCCACCATCAGCCAGGCCCCTTTGGCCCTCGCCGAACGGGCCAGCGCGGGCAGATCAGCGATGTCGCCGTCCATGCTGAACACCCCGTCGGTCACTACCAGGGTATCGCCCACGGATTTTTCCAGGCGGGCTTCCAGGCTGCTCACATCGTTGTGCAGATAGCGCGAAAACCGTGCGCCGCTGAGCAGACCGGCATCCAGCAGCGAGGCGTGGTTGAGACGGTCTTCCAGCACCGTATCGCCCTGCCCGACCAACGCCGTCACCGCGCCGAGGTTGGCCATGTAGCCATTGGAGAACAACAGTGCGCGCGGACGACCGGTCAGCTCGGCCAGCGCTTCTTCGAGTTCGTGGTGCGGCGCGCTGTGGCCGATCACCAGATGCGAAGCCCCGCCGCCCACGCCCCAGCGCTCGGCACCCGCCTGCCAGGCAGCGATCACCTCGGGATGATTGGCCAGCCCCATGTAATCGTTGTTGCAGAACGCCAGCAAAGGGTGGCCGTCGACGATGACCTGCGGCCCTTGCGGACTTTGCAGCAGCGGACGCTGACGATAGAGGTGGGCGGCGCGACGGGCATCGAGGCGCGTGCGGAGATCGAAAGACATGCAGGCCCCGGTCCGGAAAATGACAATTCAAAACGGGTCGGAACAGACCGGCCCATTCAACGGATCAGGCAGAGGCGGCGTCGTAGAACATCGAGCTGCTTTGCTGTTCGACCAGCGCCTGTTCGATAGCGGCCTGGTGCACTTCGTCGGCATGCCCTTCGCCCGCTTCGGGCTTGATGCCCAGACGCGAGAACAGCAGCATGTCCTTGTCGGCTTGCGGGTTGGCAGTGGTCAGCAGCTTGTCGCCGTAGAAAATCGAGTTGGCCCCGGCGAAAAACGCCAGTGCCTGCATTTGCTCGTTCATCGCTTCGCGACCGGCGGACAGGCGCACGTGGGATTTCGGCATGAGAATCCGTGCTACGGCGAGCATGCGAATGAAATCGAACGGGTCGACATCTTCGGCGTTTTCCAGCGGCGTGCCGGCGACCTTGACCAGCATGTTGATCGGCACCGACTCCGGGTGCTCTGGCAGGTTCGCCAGCTGGATCAGCAGCCCTGCGCGGTCATCGAGGGACTCGCCCATGCCCAGAATGCCACCGGAACAGATCTTCATCCCCGCATCGCGCACGTAGGCCAGGGTTTGCAGGCGTTCGCCGTAGGTACGGGTGGTGATGATGCTGCCGTAGAACTCCGGCGAGGTGTCGAGGTTGTGGTTGTAGTAGTCCAGGCCCGCGGTGGCCAGCGCTTCGGTCTGTTCTTGATCTAGGCGGCCCAGGGTCATGCAGGTTTCCATGCCCATGGCTTTCACGCCTTTGACCATCTCCAGCACGTAAGGCATGTCCTTGGCGGAGGGATGTTTCCAGGCCGCGCCCATGCAGAAACGGGTCGAACCAATGGCCTTGGCACGCGCGGCTTCTTCAAGCACCTTCTGCACTTCCAGCAGTTTTTCTTTCTCAAGACCGGTGTTGTAGTGGCCGGACTGCGGACAGTACTTACAGTCTTCCGGGCAGGCGCCGGTCTTGATCGACAGCAGCGTGGAGACTTGCACGCGGTTGGCGTCGAAATGAGCACGGTGCACCGTTTGCGCCTGAAACAGCAGGTCATTGAATGGCTGTACGAACAGCGCCCTGACCTCGGCTAAAGTCCAGTCGTGACGCAAAGTGGCGGTGGTGCTGGCGCTCATCGGGCGGCTCCTTGGTGTTTCTGGGCAATGCGCGAGGGCGGGAAAGACCCCAGGCGCTACACGGATGTCGGGCATATTTAAGGAAGAGCCATGCGCTGTCAACCCAGCTACCCGCACGAGGTTTACATCTGGTTAAAAAACAAACAATCCTGTTTGTTATGTGATGAACGCAGTGAGGTTCCCACGCCCATCTGCGTGCCGTGCGAAGCAGAGCTGCCGTGGCTGGGCAACGCTTGTGTGTGCTGTGCGCTGCCGTTACCCCGTTCAGGCATGAGCTGCGCGCAATGCTGCAAGCAACCGCCTGGCTTTACGCAGGTCATCGCGCCCTGGCTGTACGAATTCCCGGTCGACGGTTTGATCACCCGCTTCAAACATAACGGTAAATGGCCCATGGGACGACTGCTGGCGGAACTGTGCGCGCACTATCTGCAGCACCGCTTCGAGGAAGACCTGCCACGTCCCGACTGCCTCATTCCGGTGCCGTTGGCCAACAAACGCTTGCGCCAGCGTGGCTACAATCAGGCGGCAATGCTGGCCGGCTGGCTGGGTAAACAGCTGCAACTGCCCGTCGACGAAGACCACGTATTGCGCAGCCGGGAAACAACCGCACAACAGGGCCTGGACGCCAAAGCCCGCAAACGCAACCTGCGCGGCGCCTTCACTCTGACTGATCCCGATTGGGTACAAGGCAGGCATCTGGCGCTGGTCGATGACGTACTCACCACGGGCTCGACAGCAGAGGTCATTGCACGTTTATTGAGCAACGCCGGTGCGCGGCGGGTCGACGTGTATTGCCTGGCACGAACGCCAAAGCCGGGGGACTAATGGCCCCTGCGCGTCTGCTTTAATATCGTTCCCACGCTCCAGCGTGGTAATGCCTTTCGGGACGCTCCGCGTCCGGTTTTCGACGCCATCCGCGAGAACGATCATACTGCCCTCTCCTACTCGACCGCTCCGGATGACCATGTCCCTACCCACCTTACTGACGCAACACATGGTCCGCCGCCCGCAACGCATTGCGCTGCTGCAGCATATTGCCGAACAGGGCTCGATCACCCGTGCTGCGAAAAGCGCAGGGCTGAGCTACAAGGCGGCCTGGGACGCCATTGACGAGTTGAACAATCTCGCGCAAAAACCGCTGGTAGAGCGCAGTGTCGGCGGGCGCGGCGGGGGTGGCGCGAAGTTGTCGGTCGAGGGCCAGCGAGTACTGCGTCTCTATCAGCGCGTCCAGGCATTGCAGGCCCAGGTGCTGGAAGCCGCCGAAGACAGCAGCGATCTGGACTTGCTCAATCGCCTGACCCTGCGCACCAGCGCACGTAACCAGTTGCTGGGGCGGATCGTCAGCATCACCCGTCAGGGGCACAACGATCAGGTTCGCCTGCAATTGGCTGACGAGGTGTTTATCGAAGCACAGGTCACCCATGACAGCACCCTGCGTCTGGAGCTGGAAAACGGCACGGAGGTGGTTGCACTGATCAAGGCCGGCTGGCTGGAACTGCACGCAGACAACAGAGAAGAAACAAATGGAAACAATTGCCTGGTCGGCCGAATCGACAGCGTGACCGACGCTGAAGATGGCCCAAGCGAAGTACGCATCACACTGCCCGGCGGCCAGACGCTGTGCGCCCTGGCGACACCTGAGCACCTGCATGCACAGCAGCTGAAAACCGGCGCAACGGTGCAGGCAAGATTTGCAGCTTCACTGGTACTGCTGGGTATACCGTTGTAAGCGCTGGCAGGTCATCACCACGACACAATTTCGTCATATGCGCGCACTAAGGTGGCTGCCATATTCGAGGGAGCCGTGATGATGAAACTATTAGAAGAAAACCAGACCACTGACCTGGAAAACCTGGTCGGCGCCGACAAGGTCGGCCTCACCCGCCGCGGTTTCATCAGCGCGGGCGCATTGTGCGGCGCGGCGATGTTCCTCGGCGGCAACCTGCTCAGCCGCACCGTCCTGGCGGACAGCGTCAGCGCGGCGTCTGGCAGATTGCTCGGTTTCCAGAGCATCCCTGCTGCCACCGCAGACAGCATCAGCCTGCCGGCAGGTTACAGATCCTCGGTACTGATCAGTTGGGGCCAGCCTCTGCGCGCGGGCGGTCCGGCGTTCGACCCGAGTGGCAAGGGTACTGCCCAGGCTCAGGAGGTGCAGTTCGGCGACAACAACGACGGCATGTGTCTGTTCCCGATGCGGGGTCGCAAAGACCGTGCTTTGCTGGCGATCAACAACGAATACACCAACTACCGCTACCTCTTCGAGCATGGCAAGGAGCCGCAATCGGCCGAAGAAGTACGCAAGGCACTCGCCGCAGAAGGCGTGTCAGTGATCGAGGTACAGCAGAAAAACGGCAAATGGCAGTTCGTGCAGGACTCGCGTTACAACCGTCGCGTGCATGGCAATACGCCAATCAGGCTGAGTGGCCCGGCGGCCGGTCACGACTGGCTCAAGACTGACGCCGACAAGACCGGCACCCGCGTTCTGGGGACTTTCCAGAACTGCTCCAGCGGCCAGACGCCGTGGGGCACGTACCTGACCTGTGAAGAGAACTTCACCGATTGCTTCGGCAGCAGCAACGCGGAGCAGACATTCGATGCGGGCATGAAGCGCTACGGCGTCGTGGCTGCCAGCAAAGAGATCAACTGGCACCCGCACGACCCGCGCTTCGACGTGGCGAAAAACCCCAACGAGGTCAATCGTCATGGCTGGGTGGTCGAGATCGATCCGTTCGACCCTGAATCGACGCCGGTCAAGCGCACGGCGCTCGGGCGTTTCAAGCACGAAAACGCCGCCTTCACGCAAACCAGGGACGGGCGCGCCGTGGTGTACATGGGCGACGACGAGCGTGGCGAGTTCATCTACAAGTTCATCAGCCGCGACCGGATCGATCGCAAGAACCCGAAAGCCAATCGCGACCTGCTGGACCACGGCACCTTGTACGTGGCGCAATTCGACGCTGGCAACGGCAACCCGGATCATCCAAAGGGCAATGGCCAGTGGATCGAACTGAAACACGGCAAGAACGGCCTCGATGCCGCTGCCGGTTTCAATAATCAGGCTGAAGTGTTGATTCATGCGCGCCTGGCCGCCAGTGTGGTCAAGGCCACGCGCATGGACCGCCCGGAATGGATCGTGGTCAGCCCCAAGGATGGCCAGGTGTATTGCACGCTGACCAACAACAGCAAGCGCGGCGAAGAAGGTCAACCTGTCGGCGGGCCGAATCCACGCGCCAAGAACCAGTACGGGCAGATCCTGCGCTGGCGCGAAGGCGGCAACAATGCGTCGGCGATGGCGTTCGAGTGGGACCTGTTTGTGGTCGCGGGCAACCCGACCGTACATGCCGGTACGCCACAGGCCGGGTCGAGCAACATCAACGCGCAGAATATGTTCAACAGCCCGGACGGCCTGAGTTTCGATCGGTCGGGTCGGCTGTGGATTCAGACCGATGGCGATTCCAGCAACAAGGGCGACTTCGCTGGCATGGGCAACAACCAGATGCTCTGCGCCGACCCTGCCAGCGGCGAGATCCGCCGTTTTCTGGTCGGGCCGGTCGGTTGCGAAATCACCGGTATCAGCTTTGCGCCTGACTACCGGACGATGTTCATCGGCATCCAGCATCCTGGTGAGAACGGCGGCTCTACCTTCCCCGAGCATTTGCCCAACGGCAAACCGCGCTCATCGGTGATGGTCATCACCCGGGAGGATGGCGGCGTTATCGGCGCCTGATCGGCAATCAGGAACAGGACGCAGATCGCTCATCGTTATATAAAGGTCTGCTATTGATTCTGGCCGGAGGCCGTGGGAGCGAACTTGTTCGCGAAGAGGGCTGTATGATCGTCGAAAATTCATCGACTGAAACACCGTCTTCGTGAGCAAGCTCACTCCCACAAGGATCTTTACTCCGCCTGATACTGCGCGTCGAGCCCCGCTTTCCGGGCTCATCAAGACTCGAGTATCACGCCGGGCGCAGAGCGTGGGAGCGATGAGCAATCCATTAATCAATCAACCCGTTCACATCGTAGAACGGGTACGGCCCTTCATAGTCGCCGAACACGGCGTTATGGCTGACAAACCCCTGCTCCGATTGCCAGCGGTGCAGCACATAGCCTGCCGGTTCCAGATTGAAATGTGCAGGCGCGGCTTCGTCGAGGTCGAGGACGATCTGGTGTGAGGTGCCCGGGCAGATGCTCGCCACGCTGCCTCCGAAACGTCGTTGCATCGGTCGATGCAAATGTCCGCACAGCAAACGCTCCACTTGCGGATGCTGGGCGATCACGCGCTCCAGCGCCGATGCGTTGCCGAAGGGTTCGCGGTCCATGTGCCCTATGCCGGTAATGAACGGCGGGTGGTGCATGACGATCACGGTCGGCACGTAAGGACGACGGGACAACTGCGCGTGCAACCAGTCCAGCTGACAGTAATCCAGTTGCCCGCCATGCTCGCCGGGAATGGTCGTGTCCATGCCGATCAGACGCACCGGGTATTTCTCAACCACCCAGTCCAGAGGCCCGCTGGCCGACAACGGCAGGTACACCTGCTCGGCAAACGCAGCCAGCAGGTTGTGCCGATCGTCATGATTGCCGGGCACCAGATAAAACGGCATCTGCAGACGTTCCAGCTCCGGCTTGAGCACGGCGTATTCGTCCTCGCGACCGAAGTCCACCAGGTCACCGCTGATCACCACGATGTCGGGGCGCTGCTTGCTGGCATTGATGTGCGCGACCGCGCGGCGCAACGCACCCAGGGTGTCGACCACACCATAAGTCAGGCGGCCGTCGGCTTTGAGGTGCAGGTCACTGATCTGGGCAATAAGAAACGGACGATTCAAAATAATCTCTCTACGAAAAACGACTTCACGAATGCAGGGTAAACAGCACTTGCGGGTCGACACTCAAGGCAATGACTGCGTTGGCGGCGTAAATCACGTTGTCGGTGCTGTCCACCAGCAGCGGCTGCGGGCCACCGACATCGACCAGCAAACGACTTTGCGCGCCCTGAAAAAACTGCCCGACCAGACGCCCATGAAGATGGCCGTTTCCAGACATCAAACGCAGGTGCTCGGGGCGGCAGTAGACCGTGCCCGGTACGTCAGCCCCGTGCCACGGCAGCTCGCCACCGCTCACCTTGAGGCCTGACGGGGTGCGCTCGACCACGCTGAACGCGTTCAGATTGCCGACAAACCCGGCGACGAACGCATTGGCAGGCTGTTGATAGATTTCCCTCGGCGTCGCCAATTGCGAGACGCAGCCTTTTTCCATGACCAGAATCCGGTCACCCAGGGCCATTGCCTCGCCCTGATCGTGGGTGACGAACACCGAGGTGATGCCCAGCCCACGCAGCAACTGGTCCAGTTCACTGCGCAAGCGCTCGCGCAACTGCGCGTCCAGTGCCGCCAGCGGTTCGTCGAGCAACAGCACCCGGGGACGCGGCGCCAGTGCCCGGGCCAGAGCGACCCGTTGGCGCTGCCCGCCAGACAGCTCGTTGACGCGGCGATTGCCGTGGCCGGTCAAACCGACCAGTTCCAGCAACTCATCGCAACGCTTGTTGCGCTCGGCAGCCGACAAACCACGAATCTTCAGGCCGTAAACGATATTGCCGGCCACATCGAGGTTGGGAAACAACGCGTAGTTCTGAAACACCATGCCCACGTCGCGCCGCTCGATGGGCAGACGTGTCACGTCCTGATCATCGAACAACACCTGCCCGACGTCCGGACGTTCAAGCCCGGCAATCAGCCGCAAGGTGGTGGTCTTGCCGCAACCGGACGGACCGAGAATCGCCAGCGTTTCGCCGGGCTCGATGGTCAGGTGCAGATCCTTTACAGCAACGGTGCCGTCGGCAAATGCCTTGCGGCAGCCTTTCAGGCGAATGGTGGTTCCGCTCATCGGCTCTCTCCACGGGCAAGACGCGCGCTGATGGCCTGCAACGCAATCAGCAGCGGCACAATCAGCAACAGAAAAAGAAGGGTGTAGGCGCTGGCGACTTCCAGTCGGGCCGAGGCGTAACTGTCGGCCAGACCGACCGGCAGGGTTTTGGTCATGGGGGTGTGCAGCATCCAAGTCAGGTTGAACTCGCCCAATGACAAGGTCACGACCATCAGCACACCGGCAAGAATCCCGGCCCGGCAGTTAGGCACCACCACACTGAAGAAACGCTTGATCGGCCCGGCACCAAGGCTGGCGGCAGCCTCTTCGAGCACCGGCAGTTGCTGACGCTGCATCACCGCCATGACCGGGCGCACCAGGAACGGCAGGGTGAACAACACGTGGCCGACCAGAATGAACAACCAGCTGCTGCGAAAGCCGCCGAACTGGCCGTAGGTCAGCAATAACGCGAGGGCGCTGGCCAGGCCGGGCATGGCGACGGGTAAGACCATCAATTCCTCGAAGGCCCGGCTGAAGCGATTGTTCATGCGCACCAGTGCATACGCGGCTGGAACACCCACCAGGCACACGCAGATTGCGCAGGCCACGGCCAGTTGCAACGACAGCCAGACGGTGGGTGAATAGGCCTGCCAGACCTGCACCAGCCAGTCGAAGGTCAGACCGCTCGACAGACCGAGAAAATAATTGCGCGTCAGGCCGGCCAGCAGCGACAGCACCACCGGCACCAGCATGAACGCACAGACCAACAGAGTGAACGCCAGTTGCGCCACGAACAGCGGTGAACGTTTCACAGGACAACTCCCGATTTACCGACCATGCGACGGGCCAGCAACAGCACTGCCCACGTCACCAGCCCGAGGATGACTGACAGCGCGGCGGCCACCGTGAAGTTGGCGTAATTGGTGAACACGTTGTAGATCGCTACCGGCGTGACGTTCAGGCGCGTGCCCAGGGTAAAGGCCGTGCCGAAGGCGCCCATCGACGTGGCGAAGCAGATCGCGCCGCAGGACACCAGCGCGGGCGCCAGCCCCGGAATGATCACATCGCACACCACGCGCCAATGACCGGCACCCAGCGAATGCGCCGCTTCTTCAAGGCTGCGGTCCAGGCTTTCGCAAGCGGCCATGACTGTCAGAATCACGCGCGGAATCGAGAAATACAGATAGCCGATGAACAGCCCGGTCAGCGAGTAGGCGAACACCCAGCGCTCGCCCGCCAGATGCAGCCCGAGCGCGGCGAAGATGCCCTGGCGACCGGCCAGCAGAATCACCAGAAAGCCGACCACCACACCGGGAAACGCCAGTGGGAAGGTCAGCAAGGCCACCAGCGCAGAGCGTCCGAAGAAGTGGTTGCGGGCCAGAAACACACCGCTGATGCCGCCGACCAGCAACGCCGCGAGCGTTACCACCAGCGCCAGCAGGCAGGTTTGCACCAGACTGCCCAGGTACTGAGCACTGCTCAGGACCTGCCAGTAACCGCTGCCATTGCCATCAGATCCTTGCGTACCGAGCATGATCAGATGGGTCAGCGGCAGCAGCCAGAATGCCAGCAATACCGCCATCGCCGGGGCCAGCGCCACCGCAGCGGTCGGGCGCAGCCGCAGCCTGAAAAATCCGCCCTTGCGCAGAGGCAGCGCTTGTTCCGGCGAGGCCGACATTACTTCACCTCACGCAGATAACGGGCAGCGAAAGCTTCCTGCACGGCAGCCATGTGCTGGTAGTCCACCACACCGGCGCGGGCGTAATCGCTGTCCGGCAGGAACTGTGCAGCCACCTCGGCAGGCATCTTCGAGCGCACTGGACGCAGATAGGCCTTGGCCCACAGCGCCTGCCCTTCATCGGACAGCACGAAATCCAGCACCTTCTCGGCGTTGGCACGATGCGGCGCCTTGGCCACCAGGCTCATCACATACGGAACGCCGATGGTGCCTTCCTTGGGAATCACGAAGGCGACGTTGGCCTTGTCCTTATAGCGAGCGCGATAGGCATTGAAGTCATAGTCGACCAGAATCGGCAGCTCGCCGGACAGCACGCGTGCATAAGCGGTTTGCTTGGGCACGATGGGCGAGTTTTTCGCCAGTTTCTGGAAGTAGTCGATGGCCGGACCGAAGTTGTCCAGCGTGCCGCCCATGGCCTGGTTGATCGCCACGGCGGACACGTAACCGACGAACGCACTGGACGGGTCGAGATAACCGACCATGCCCTTGTACTCGGGCTTGAGCAGATCCGCCCAGCTTTGCGGCACCGGCAGACCGCCCAGTGCGTCGACGTTGACCATGATGCCGAGGGTCCCGGAGTGAATGGCGAACCAGTGTCCTTCGGGGTCTTTCAGGCCTGCCGGAATCTCGTCCCAGTGTTTGGGTTTGTAGGTGTCGACCACACCGGCCTTCTGCGCCTGCAGGCCGAAGGTCACGCCGTAATAGACCACGTCAGCGACTGGTGCGGCTTGCTCGGCAACGATTTGCGCCAAGGCCTGGCCGGAGTTCTTGTTGTCCAGCGGCACCTGCACACCGGTGCTGTCGGCAATCGCCTTGAGCTGCGTTCCCCAGTCGGCCCATTCGGGCGGGCAGTTGTAGCAGATGGCGGTTTCGGCGGCCTGGGCGAGGCTGGCCGCACCGCATAACAGCAGTGCCGCGAGGGTTTTACTGAGGCTGAGCATGAAGCATCTCCTGGTAGGGCTGGGTGCTTTCGCCGGGCCGGATGTGGCACGGCAGACAATGAGAAACAGGTACTGCGCCAGCAATCCGTGCCAGTAATTGGTCGATGACGATGTGTGCCAGCTCGGCGATGGGCTGAACCACGCTGCACAAGGTCGGGTGCATCTGCGTGCCGAGGGCGATGCCGTCGAAGCCGATTACCGACAGGCGCTCGGGAACGGCCCAGCCGTTGCGGCGTAATTCGGCAATCAGGCTGATGGCCAGCAAATCGTTGGAACAGACCAGCGCGCTGGGCGCGTCCGGGCCACGTAACAGGGGTTCCAGTGCAGCGAAATCAGCGTTGGTATGAGCAGGCATTTCAATCACCGGTCGTGCTTCAAGCCCACACTCGGCCATGGCGTCGCGATAGCCTTCATAACGCAGTCGGGCGCGGTCGGACTGCATGGCCGGGCCTGCGACCATGGCGACTCGTTGATGGCCTGCATCGATCAGGTATCGAGTAGCCAGCGCCATGCCCGCCCGGTTATCCACAGACACCGCGCTGTAATCCGGATTGCCGGTCTGGTGATAGGCCAGCACGAACGGGGTGTCTTCATTGATCAGGCTTTGCAGCACCCGGTTGTGCTCGGCGTCGGTCACCGTCAGCACCAGCCCGTCGACCCGTTGACGCAACAACTCCTCAACCACGGCGCTTTCACGCTCTGCGGTGTAGTCGGTGGTTGCCAGCAGCAGGTTATAACCCCGCGCCCGCGCCGCCCGCTCCATGGCCTGAAACTGCTCGGCGAACACCGGATTGAGCAGGTTGGGCACCACCACGCCAATCAGGTTGGTGGTTTGCAGACGCAACTGGCGGCCCAGCCGATTGGGGCGAAAACCCAGGGCGCGGGCTGCGGCGAATACTCGCTCGCGGGTCTCCAGGCGCACGACGTCGGGGCTTGCGAAGGCACGTGCCGCCGTGGCTCGGGAAACCCCGGCCAGATGCGCTACCTCTTTCAGATCAGTCATTGTCGCTCGCTTGAGATCGATCTCATTGACGGCAACTCTAGGCGTCGAACATGGCCATCTCGCTAACGACTCATGACTTTTTGATGACAAAAGAGCCCGAGGGCAGATTAAACGGAAGGGGTTTGGCGAAGCGGGACCGGTCTGCGTTACCATCAGCGGTCCGACGCGGCAACCTGCTGCGCGCAGGAGTAGTCATGGCTCACCCGTTTGCAACACTTACTCCCGATCTGGTTCTGGATGCTGTCGAAAGCATCGGTTTTCTCAGCGATGCCCGCATCCTGGCGCTCAACAGTTACGAAAACCGCGTGTATCAGGTCGGTATCGAAGACGGCCAACCGCTGATCGCCAAGTTCTATCGCCCACAGCGCTGGAGCAACGAAGCTATCCTTGAAGAGCACAGCTTCACTGCTGAACTGGTCGAGGTCGAAGTGCCGGTGGTCGCGCCCATGGTGCACAACGGCGCCACCCTGTTCGAGCACGCCGGGTTCCGTTTCACGCTGTTCCCGCGCCGCGGTGGACGAGCGCCGGAGCCGGGCAATCTTGATCAGCTGTATCGCCTGGGCCAGTTGCTTGGGCGTCTGCATGCCGTCGGCTCGACCAAACCGTTCGCCCACCGTGAAGCCCTGGGCGTGAAGAACTTCGGCCATGATTCGGTCAATTTCCTCCTGGAAAACGACTGCATCCCGCGCAGCCTGCTGCCGGCTTACGAGTCGGTGGCCCGCGACCTGCTCAAGCGTGTCGAAGACGTTTACGCGGCCACACCGCACACCAACATCCGCATGCACGGCGACTGCCACCCCGGCAACATGATGTGCCGCGACGAGATGTTCCACATCGTCGATCTGGACGATTGCCGCCTTGGCCCTGCCGTCCAGGATATCTGGATGATGCTGGCCGGCGACCGCCAGGAACGTCTGGGTCAGCTATCGGAACTGATGGACGGCTACAACGAATTTCATGATTTCGATCCACGCGAACTGGCCCTGATCGAACCGCTGCGGGCCCTGCGCCTGATGCACTACAGCGCCTGGCTGGCCCGTCGCTGGGATGACCCGGCCTTTCCGCACAGCTTTCCGTGGTTCGGTACGGAGCGTTACTGGGGCGACCATATCCTGGCCCTGCGTGAGCAGATGGCCGCACTGAATGAAGAGCCGTTGAAACTGTTTTGAGCTGATGAGTCCCAGATTATCGTGCGGCGCTCCGCGTCGCATGCAGTTCTGGACGCTCCGCGTCCGATCCTGAATGTCCGGTGCGGCGCAAATCTGTGACGCGGAGCGTCACTCAAGGCATTCCCACGCTGGAGCGTGAGGAACGATAATCTCAACTATCGTGCGGCGCTCCGCGTCCGATCCTGAGCGAGCGGCGCGGCACAAATGTCGTGATCAGTCGGACCTGTGTATAACATCGAGCGCTCCAGCGTCAGTACAATCGAAACCACCCACCGCATCACCCCACAATAAAACCGGAATTTTCTGTATTAAAGGGACGCTCCATGCAAGCTGCCAATCCACGCCGTGGATACATTCTGGGCCTGAGTGCTTACATCATCTGGGGCCTGTTCCCCATCTACTTCAAAGCCATCGCTGCGGTCCCGGCCATCGAGATCATCATCCATCGCGCGCTCTGGTCGGCGCTGTTCGGCTCGATTGTGCTGATGTTCTGGAAGCATCCCGGCTGGTGGCGCGACCTGCGCAACAATCCGCAACGCCTGGCCGTACTGGCATTGAGCGGTACGCTGATCGCCAGCAACTGGATCATCTACGTCTGGGCAGTGAACAACGGGCGCATGCTGGAGGCCAGCCTCGGGTATTACATCAACCCGCTGGTCAACGTCCTGCTCGGCATGTTGCTGCTGGGCGAGCGCCTCAGACGCCTGCAAATGCTGGCGGTCGCCTTCGCCGCCATTGGTGTCGCCCAGCAGGTCTGGCACGTTGGCAGCCTGCCATGGGTGTCGCTAGCGCTGCCATTGACCTTCGCGTTCTATGGGCTGATACGTAAGCAAGCCCCGGTCGCCGCCCTGCCCGGCCTGGTGGTGGAAACCTGGATGCTCGTGCCGCTGGCGCTGATCTGGCTGACGCTCAACCCGACGGCAGTGAGCGCCCAGCCAGAATTCTGGACCACGACGCAAGCCATCTGGCTCGCCGCCGCAGGCCCGGTCACGCTGGTACCGCTGGTGTGCTTCAACGCCGCCGCTCGCCACTTGCCTTTCACCACCCTGGGCTTCCTGCAATACATCGCGCCCACACTGGTCCTGCTGCTGGCCGTGCTGCTGTATGGCGAACACCTGACCACCAGCACCATCATCACCTTCGCCTTCATCTGGGCGGGGCTGGCCATTTACAGTGTGGATATCTGGCTGAAATCCCGCGGTCGTCACTGATCAAAAAACAGTCAAAACCTTGCAGCCCACGCAGCACGTGGGCTGCAAAGGGTTCTCCAAGGGTTATCCACAGGCAGACTCACCTTATCTGTGCACAAGCCCTTGAAACTGTTGAATTTTTGATCAGTCCGCGCCAGGCCGCGGCGGGTGTGGCGCGCAACGGTATTCCCCCAGGTTATCCACAGGCAGGTGCACGATTAACTTGGATAACCCGGACACCTTTCCAAGCATTGAATTATGCACATTTTTTGGTACGCTCCAAACATGAGTAATCTCCCGCCCACTTTGACCGTCAAGTTTTTCCGGACCGAAACAGGTAATGAACCTGTACGTGAATAGCTGATCGATCTGCCACGCGACGATCGTAAGGCAGTCGGCACTGACATCAAGACGGTCCAGTTCGGATGGCCAATAGGTATGCCTGTGGTCCGTAAAATGGAGCCAGACCTTTGGGAAGTCAGAATTGATTTGAAGGAAAAGATTGCACGAGTACTGTTTACCGTCGAAGCCCGCACAATGGTTTTGCTTCATGGCTTCATCAAAAAAAGTGAAAAAACTCCTGCGTCCGATCTGGAAACTGCCAGACAGCGCAAGGCAGCACTGAAGAGGAAAAGGTAATGAACGAGCACATTGGCTCCGACTTCGATGACTTCCTTGCCGAGCAAGGTTTTGCCGAGGAGGTTTCTGCCGCAGCTCTGAAGCGAGTCATCTCTTGGCAGATCGCCGAAGTCATGAAACAGCAAAAGGTGACCAAGAAGGCCCTTGCCGAGCGTATGCACACAAGCCGGACGGCAGTGGACAGGGCTCTGGATCAAAACGATCCAGGAATGACTCTTGCGACGCTGGCCAGCGCAGCAAGAGCGCTGGGGCAACGTGTAGAAGTCAGGCTGGTACCAGAGCGAGAAGCAGTCCACAACTGAATAAAACCAGTCGTCGAACTTACTCCTCGGCTCCCAGCACCAACTCCACCATCAAATCATCCGCCAGGGTCTCGAGCGCCATCTGCAGGTCATCCAGTGGCAAGTCCTGAGGGACGCCCAGCACCGCATTGGCCTGGAACAGCAGTTCGCTGCTCATGGGCGCAGGGGACACGTCGGTGATCAGGTGTTCGACGTTGACGCCCTGCCCGGCCAGCAAACGGGTGATGTCGCGCACGATGCCGGGGCGGTCGTTGCCGACCAGTTCCATGCTGATCAGGCGGGTGGTATCGGACGTCTCGACCACGCTCTCGGCCAGCAACATGCGGATGCCATGGGCTGACAGGCCGTTCAGCGCCTTGATCAGGTCGTCATACTTTTCCGCCTCGACACCTACCTTGAGAATCCCGGCAAATTGCCCGGCCATGCGCGACATGCGGCTTTCCAGCCAGTTGCCGCCGTGCTCGGCAATGCACTTCGAGATGCGTTCGACCTGACCCGGTTTGTCGGGGGCAACCAGCGTTACGACGAGATGATCCACGGTCAATTCCTCTTTATGCACAGATGGTTTGGAGACAGCGTCGGTCATGCCAGTATAGGCATGCCCGAGGGGCAGCTCGCTCGCGGTAAATCGTGTACCGTTTGCCACGCTTTATGGAACAATCCTGAATGCTTTTGGGAACACGGTGAATATCATCGTGACCCGATATGAATATCCGGTCGTTTAGTGACATATTCAGCGACGTTTTCACGCGACGACGGCTCATGTAGTATCCCGAATCGCGCACTACATGACACCCGGATCAATAACAGAGCGCTCCCCGAGTGTGCTCGACCCTGCTGAGCAGAGTGAGGCAAGTGCAATGACTGAGTACGTTCAAGTCGGTGACCTGCAAGTCGCCAGAGTCCTGTTCGACTTCGTGCAGAACGAAGCCACCCCCGGAACCGGCGTCGACGCCACTGCGTTCTGGGCCGGTGCGGACAAACTGATCCACGACCTTGCGCCAAAGAACAAGGCACTGCTCGCCAAACGTGATGAGTTACAGGCGAAAATCGACGCCTGGCACCAGTCGCACGCCGGGCAGGCTCACGACGCCTCGGCCTACAAAACCTTTCTTCAGGAGATCGGTTACCTGCTGCCAGAAGCAGCGGACTTCCAGATCACCACGCAAAACGTCGATGAAGAAATCGCCACCATGGCGGGTCCGCAACTGGTCGTGCCGGTGATGAACGCCCGGTTTGCGCTCAATGCGTCAAACGCCCGCTGGGGTTCGCTGTATGACGCGCTCTATGGCACCGACGCCATCAGCGAAGCAGGCGGCGCGGAAAAAGGCAAAGGCTACAACAAGGTGCGTGGCGACAAGGTGATCGCGTTCGCTCGCGCCTTTCTCGATGAGGCGGCGCCTCTGGCAGCAGGTTCACATGCAGACTCGACGGCTTACAAGCTGATCGACGGCAAGCTGGTCGTCGGTCTCAAGGGTGGCAGCAATACCGGTCTGCTCGATGACACCCAACTGGTCGGTTTTCAAGGCGATGCCCTGGCGCCGTTTGCCTTGCTGCTCAAGCACAACGGCCTGCACTTCGAACTGCAGATCGACGCCGCCAGCCCGGTCGGGCAGACCGATCCGGCGGGCGTGAAAGACATCCTCATGGAAGCCGCGCTGACCACCATCATGGACTGCGAAGACTCCATCGCCGCTGTGGATGCCGACGACAAAGTGGTCGTCTACCGTAACTGGCTGGGCCTGATGAAGGGCGATCTGGCCGAGTCGGTGTCCAAGGGCGGAGAAACCTTTACCCGCACCATGAACCCGGACCGCGTCTACACCACGCCAGAGGGCGGCGAAGTCACCCTGCACGGTCGCTCGTTGTTGTTCATCCGCAACGTGGGTCACTTGATGACCATCGATGCGATTCTCGACAAACAGGGCAACGAAGTGCCGGAAGGCATTCTCGATGGCCTGCTGACCAGCCTCGCCGCCATCCACAACCTCAACGGCAACACCTCGCGCAGCAACAGCCGCAGCGGCTCGATGTACATCGTCAAACCGAAGATGCACGGCCCGGAGGAAGCGGCGTTCACCAACGAACTGTTCGAGCGCATCGAGCAGGTGCTGGGCTTGCCGCGTAACACCTTGAAAGTCGGGATCATGGACGAGGAGCGCCGCACCACGGTCAACCTCAAAGCCTGCATTCAGGCCGCCAGCGAGCGCGTGGTGTTCATCAACACCGGTTTCCTCGACCGCACCGGTGACGAAATCCATACCTCCATGGAAGCGGGTCCGGTGGTGCGCAAGGCACAGATGAAAGCCGAGAAGTGGATCGCTGCTTACGAGAACTCCAACGTCGACATCGGCCTGAAATGCGGCCTGCAAGGTCGCGCACAGATCGGCAAAGGCATGTGGGCCATGCCGGACCTAATGGCGGCGATGCTGGAGCAGAAAGTCGCTCATCCACTGGCTGGCGCCAACACCGCCTGGGTCCCCTCGCCTACCGCAGCTGCGCTGCACGCCCTGCATTATCACCAAGTCGACGTATTCGCCCGTCAGGCCGAACTGGCGCAGCGCGAGCAAGCCTCGGTGGATGACATTCTGACCATTCCGCTGGCACCGAACACGGACTGGACGCCGGAAGAAATCCAGAATGAACTGGACAACAACGCGCAGGGCATTCTTGGTTATGTAGTGCGCTGGATCGATCAGGGCGTGGGGTGTTCGAAAGTGCCGGACATCAACGACATCGGCCTGATGGAAGACCGCGCCACGCTGCGCATTTCCAGCCAGCACATGGCCAATTGGCTGCGTCATGGTGTCGTCAGCGAAGCTCAGGTACTGGAAAGCCTCAAGCGCATGGCCCCGGTAGTGGACCGCCAGAACGCCAACGACCCGTTGTATCGCCCGCTGGCACCCGACTTCGACAGCAACATCGCCTTCCAGGCGGCGGTCGAACTGGTCATCGAAGGCACGCGACAGCCTAATGGCTATACCGAGCCGGTACTGCATCGTCGCCGTCGGGAGTTCAAGGCCATCAACGGCCTGTAACGCGTCGCACACCTTCCTTGCAGGTTCTGGTCCTCGCCGGACCAGAACCTGCAACGGCTCAGCGCCTCAACTTATCCCCAATTCCCGCTTGACCAGCTTCACCAACTGCTTGGTATTGAGCGGTTTGAGAAGGAAGTCCACCACGTTCAGGTGCATGGCATCGATAGCATCGCGCACGTTGGCGTCGCCGGACACGATGATGATCGGCAGCTCGGCGCGATCCGACTCACGAACCTTGCGAATCAGATCCAGCCCGTCAAAAGGCGCCATCCGCAAGTCGGTGATCAGCAGTCCGATGGATTGACGCGAGTGGATCATCTGCAGCGCAGTATCGCCACCGGGCGCGGTCATGCAACTGATGTCATTGAGGCTCAGAATTTCGGCCAGCAGCTCGCGCGCGTCGCTGTCGTCATCGACGATCAGGACCCGTTGCGGGGCGTCGCGGTCGGGCGTGAGCATGACCTCATGGAGGGCATCGCGCTCATCGTCGCTCAGAATATCGTGGTCAATCATTGCAGTCTCATCATTCCCTGAACTAATCCGACAGCAGATACGGGTCAATCTGCGATGCATTTCGTCGGCATCCTGGCCAGTCTTCGCTCGCAATCCATTGCGCTCGTCAAATCAGTTATGCCGCAAGCAGCACGGCGGTGTCACGGGGTTCAAGGTAAGACTTACGTCCAATGGGCACCTGGCTGCAAGCGGCCGACCATGAGCACCAATAACAAGAACGCGGAACAGGCCATGAGCAAGGCAGATGCTTTCACCCAGGCAGGCAAGACAGCCGTGCTGCAGAACATACACGGCACCATGCAGTTTCTGCAAAAATTCCCGCCGTTCAATCAGATGGAAAACGCTCATCTGGCGTATCTGGTCGAGCAGTGTCAACTGCGCTTCTACGCTGCAGGCGAAAGCATCATCAAGCCTGGCGACGGACCCGTGGAGCACTTTTACATCGTCAAGCAGGGTCGCATCGTCGGCGAGCGTCCGCATTCTGCCAAAGGCGGTACGGAAACGACATTTGAAATCACCACAGGCGAGTGTTTTCCGCTCGCCGCCCTGCTCGGCGAGCGTGCCACGCGCACCGAGCATCTGGCTGCCGAGGACACCTTCTGCCTGCAGCTGAACAAGCAGGCGTTCATCAAGCTGTTCGCGCTCTCCACAACCTTTCGCGACTTTGCCCTGCGCGGTGTCAGCAGCCTGCTGGATCAAGTCAATCAGCAGGTCCAGCAGCGCGCTGTCGAAACCCTCGGCACGCAGTACTCTTTGAACACCCGGCTGGGTGAACTTGCCATGCGTCATCCGGTGATGTGCAGCCCGGAAACGCCCATGCGCGACGCCGTGCGGCTGATGCACGAGCAGCAAGTAGGCAGCATCGTGATTGTCGACGAGCGGCAGGCGCCGCTGGGGATCTTTACCCTGCGCGACCTGCGTGAGGCGGTTGCCGATGTGAATGCCGACTTCAGCGCGCCGGTCAGGCACACCATGAGCCTGTCACCCTTCCACCTGAGCCCGGACGCCAGTGCGTTCGACGCCGCCATCGCCATGACCGGGCGGCACATCGCCCACGTGTGCCTGGTCCGCGACGGGCGCTTGTGCGGCGTGGTCTCGGAACGGGATCTGTTTTCCCTGCAACGGGTCGACCTGGTGCACCTGGCGCGGACCATCCGCAACGCGCCACGCATCGAAGCGCTCGCCGGCTTGCGCGGCGATATCGTCCAGCTGGTCGATCGCATGCTCGCCCATGGCGCGTCTTCAACCCAGATAACCCAGATCATCACCCTGCTCAACGACCACACCGTATGCCGGGTGATCGAGCTGACGCTTGCAGAGAAAGGCGACCCCGGCATTGCCTTCAGCTGGCTGTGCTTTGGCAGCGAAGGCCGTCGCGAGCAGACGCTGCATACCGATCAGGACAACGGCATTCTGTTCGAAGCGCGTGATGCAGCCGAGGCAGCGCAGATTCGCAACGTTCTGCTGCCGATTGCCGAACGCATCAACCAGAGCCTGGCGCAGTGCGGGTTTACCCTGTGCAAGGGCAACATCATGGCCGGCAACCCCGACCTGTGCCTGTCCCGACTCGAATGGTCACAGCGCTTCTCGACGTTCATTCGCGAAGCGACGCCGGAGAACCTGCTGGCTTCGAGTATCTATTTCGATCTGCGCGTGGTCTGGGGGGATGAAAGTGGCGTCGAGCAACTGCGCCGCAGCATTCTCGATCAGGTCGCAGACAACCGGCTGTTCCAGCGCATGATGGCCGATAACGCATTGCGCCAGCGTCCGCCGGTGGGTCGCTTCAAGGATTTCGTACTGGCCCGCAAAGGCAGTGAAAAGGACACCCTGGACCTCAAGGTCGAAGGCCTGACGCCCTTCGTCGACGGGGCGCGCCTGCTGGCGCTGGCCAACGGTATCGGCGTCAACAATACGCAGGAACGCTTGCGCCAACTGGTCGAGCGCGAAGTCATCGACCCGCTCGATGGTGCCGCGTATGAAGAGGCTTATCACTTCATTCAGCAGACCCGCATGCAGCAGCACCAACTGCAGAGCCGCCAGAACCTGGCGTATTCCAATCGCATCGACCCGGACACACTCAACCATCTGGACCGGCGCATTCTGCGCGAATCGTTTCGCCAGGCGCAGCGATTGCAAACCAGCCTGACCCTGCGTTATCAACTATGAATCTGTTCGAATGGCTCAAACCACGGCCGAAAAAGACACCCTTGCACGCGCATCAACTGGAGCGCCTCGAACGACTGCCGGTGTGCGCGAACCTCAGCGACACGTCACTGCGTGAACAGCGCTGGGTCGTGCTCGACCTGGAAACCAGCGGCCTGAACATGAACCGTGATCAGGTGCTGTCCATTGGTGCGGTGGTGATTGAAGACGGCGCCATCGATCTGGGCCAGCAGTTCGAGCGCACGCTATTGCGCGTCGACCACAAGATCAGTCCGGCCGTTCTGATTCATGGGCTGGCGCCTAGCGCGATTGCCGCTGGCAGTGAGCCGGTCGAAGCCTTGCTGGACTTCATGGAGTTCGTCGGTGACAGCCCGATTCTCGGCTTTCATGCGCCATTCGATCAGCACATGCTGTCACGCGCCTTGAAGGAAAGCCTGGGCTATCGCTTGCAGCATGCGTTTTTCGATGCCGCCGAAATAGCCCCGATGCTGTGCGAGCACGCCAACCTGCGTCATGCCGGGCTGGATGACTGGACCCGTTTCTTTGGTCTGCATGCCGAAGAGCGTCATCATGCCAGCGCCGATGCACTGGTCACCGCAGAACTGGCGCTGATTCTGTTCAGCCACGCCCGTCGTCAGCAGATCGACAGCCCCTTGCGGCTGGAGGAAGCACTCGGGCAGTGGCGCAGGCGCAGACAGTCGCATTCGTTCTGACTGCGTCAGCGCCTCACGTTCAGTTCGGGGCGATGGTCTTGGCGATCACATCCACCGTCGCTTCGACCTGCTCCCGGTAGCGCTTGAGCTCGACCTTGTGCAGTTGCTCAAGCTCGATCTGCTGCGAACACAGATTCAGCGCTGCGAGTACCAGCAGACGGTCACCGATCAACGTCGGGTATTTGCGCTTGGTGTCGGCCAGCGACGCATTGAGCATCGCAGCGGCCTTCATGAGGGTCAGGTCTTCACCAGCCGGCGCCTTGACCGAGTACTCATTGCCCAGAATGGTGAGAACGGTTACACCGCTGCCATCGACGTTCATGCGCCGACAGCACTTGCGCTGGTCGCGCGATCAACGAGTGCCTGGATGCGCGCGGCAGTGCTGCCATGCTTCTCTTCCTGCTCCATCAGACTCAGTTGCAAGTTCTCGTTCTCGTCCTTGGCTTTTGCCAGCTCGGCACCGAGCTGTGCATTTGTTTCCTGAAGGGCCTGGTTCTGCTGCACCAGATCGCCGACAAGTTGTTCCAATTGGCTAAGGGAGGCTTCCAACATTTTGATTTCTCGAGCAAATTTCAACGGGCGCGTACGATAAAGAAAAGTCGTTGCGCATACCAGCGCTCACCGCTCTGTCATCACATCGACACATCGATAACGTAGACGCGTAGGGGGCTTGTGACTCCTTATTCGGTATCCGGTTCCTGCTGTTCGTCAGACCGTCTGAAACTGCGACAAATGCGCGCAGGCAATGGGCAGACTGCCATCGCGGAAAAAGCCTACGCCCCTTCTTTTCAAGGGCTTGCGCCCGACCCGCGAGAGAAATGAAGAAATCGTCACGATTAAGTCACGCCCAATACGTGCCTATCGGCTCAAGACTTTAGTCGCACGTCCGATAGGCACCCCACTTACGGCTTTATCCCCGTCTCTAAATCGCATGGAACGCGTAAATGACCCTGGAAGCTTTCTATGTCCCTGCGAAATATGAACATCGCGCCCCGAGCGTTTCTTGGATTTGCCATGATCGGCACCCTCATGCTGATTCTGGGCGTCTTTGCGCTGTCACAGATGAGCAAGATCCGCAGCGCCACCGAGGTGCTGGCCGACAGCAATGTGCCCAGCATCAAGAGCCTCGATCGCTTCGCTGAAGTCAGTATTCGTCTGCGGGTGCTGTCGTACCGATTGCTGGTCAACCGCGATCCGGAAACCCAACAGAAAACCATCGAGCTGATGGCGATGCGCAACAAGCAGATCACTGACGCTCAGGCCGTTTACGAGAAGCTGATCAGCACCCCTGACGAGCGCAATTTCTATGGCCAGTACGTGCAGTTGTTGGGCCAGTATCGCCAGCTTGAAGAGCGTCTGAAGACGCTGACCCGTGCCAACAACATCGACGAATTGCAGGGCTTGCTCAACAACGAAATGGTCAGCAACTCCGACCAGATGAACGTTGTGCTGCGCAAGCTGGTGGATATCAATACGGCGCAGTTGAATGAGGTCAAAGAACAGGCCTCCATCGAGTATGACTCGGCATTCAACATGGTGATCGGGTTGCTGATCGCCGCCACACTGCTGACGATCGTGTTTGCCTGGATGCTGATCAAGAGCATCACCACGCCGATCGCCACCGCACTGCTTGCAGCGGAGACCATCGCGCAAGGCAACCTGACCAAGCCGATCAGTATCGACGGTACCGATGAAGCCGGTCGTCTGCTGCTGGCCATGAAAACCATGCAGGACAAGCTGCGCGATACCTTGCAGGGTATTTCCGGCTCGGCCACACAACTGGCCTCGGCAGCCGAAGAGCTGAACGCTGTCACTGACGAAAGCGCACGCGGGCTGGTGCAGCAGAACGACGAAATAGAGCAGGCTGCCACTGCGGTCAACCAGATGACCAGCGCTGTGGAAGAAGTGGCGCGCAACGCCACCAGCACCTCGCAGGCATCACGCAGCGCGGCGACCTCTGCGGGCGATGGCCGCGACCTGGTTCAGGAAACCGTCAGCGCCATCGAGCGCATGAGTGGCGACGTGCAAGGCACTGCCGAGCTGATCATCAGCCTGGCCAATGAGTCGCGTGATATCGGCAAGGTGCTCGACGTGATTCGCGGCCTGGCCGACCAGACCAACCTGCTGGCATTGAACGCCGCCATCGAAGCCGCGCGCGCCGGTGAAGCAGGACGTGGCTTTGCCGTCGTCGCCGACGAAGTCCGTGCCCTGGCCCACCGCACCCAGCAATCGACCAGCGAAATCGAACGCATGATCAGCAGCATTCAGACCGGCACGGAACAGGCCGTCAGCTCGATGCGCAACAGCACCGAACGCGCCGAATCGACCCTGAACATCGCCAAGGGCGCGGGCCAGGCACTGAACACCATCAACAGCGCGGTCGAAGAGATCAACGAACGCAACATGGTCATCGCCAGCGCCGCCGAAGAACAGGCACAAGTCGCCCGCGAAGTGGACCGCAACCTGGTCAACATCCGCGACCTCTCGGCACAATCCACCAACGGCGCCAACCAGACCAGCGCAGCCAGCACCGAGCTGTCACGCCTGGCAATCGACCTTAACGGCATGGTGGCGCGCTTCGCGCTTTGATGCTTGAAAACGGGCGTTTTATTTCCGGAAGCTACGTTGTGTGAAAGCCAGTCTTCGCGAACAAGTTCGCTCCTACGCCCTACGGGCAGAAGCAAACCGTGATCCCCAGCTTCTGGCCGCAGGCCGTAGGAGCGAACTTGTTCGCGAAAAATGCTCACACCCTTCGGGCAGAAGCAAACCGTGATCCCCAGCTTCTGGCTGCAGGCCGTAGGAGCGAACTTGTTCGCGAAAAATGCTCACGCCCTAAGGGCTGAAGCAGACTGCGATCCCTCAGCTTCTGGCCGCAGGCCGTAGGAGCGAACTTGTTCACGAAAAACGCTCACACCCTTCGGGCAGAAGCAAACCGTGATCCTCAGCTTCTGACCGCAGGCCGTAGGAGCGAACTTGTTCGCGAAAAATGCTCACGCCCTAAGGGCTGAAGCAGACCGTGATCCCTCAGCTTCTGGCCGCAGGCCGTAGGAGCGAACTTGTTCGCGAAAGCTGCCCGTGCCTCAAACCCAGATAGCATCCCACAGCGGGTAATCCCCAAGCTTTTTAACCAAGCCCGCACGTAAAGGATTGGCCACGATATAACGGGCTATCGGCGCAATATCCTTTTCGTCGCGGATTGCTCTGTCGTGGTACCCGGATTGCCACAAAGCGTGAGGACGGACACACAGTTTTCCAACTGCAATCGAGCTTCGGGCCTTTAATTGTTTCATCAAACTGGGCAAATCACCGGCCTTGAGTTCAAAAAGCCAGTGGAGATGGTCAGGCATGACTACCCATGCCATAGACTTGACCAGCCCCTGCTCTTCGCAACGCTTCATTTCTTGTACGAGCAGCCGTCCCAGCTGCATTTCGGCGAACACAGGTACACGGCCCTTCGTTACTGAAGTGACCATGTAAATCTGACCAACTGCCGAGTATCTGCCTTTGCGCAGGTGTCGTGTCGTTGCGCAATGAGGCATTCCATCGCCCTCCAGAACCGGTTCAACGTTGAACCTTAGCGTCTGTAGGGCGACGAGCAGAGCGAATGTTTTACTGCCTGTGAGAGATGCTTTCTCGTCGTGGGCATTTGCAAACCGGACGTTTTGTTACAGCCTCACACTCGCAAACGTCGACTCATTACGCGCCTGACTCAAGGCCGACATCGGCCCGGACAAGGGGGCAAGCACCAGGGCCTGCGGGATTGGCATCATCGCGACCTGTTGTGCGGTATTGGACCCTACGCGCTCGTCACGTGGCGGGATGCCGAAGTATTCGCGGTAGCATTTGGAGAAGTGCGGTGTCGACACGAAGCCGCACACCGATGCCACTTCGATGATCGACATCGGTGTCTGCTTGAGCAGTTGCCGGGC
Source organism: Pseudomonas sp. SZ57 (assembly GCF_009495975.1). NCBI lineage: Bacteria > Pseudomonadati > Pseudomonadota > Gammaproteobacteria > Pseudomonadales > Pseudomonadaceae > Pseudomonas > Pseudomonas sp. SZ57. Next base: position 30,661 of record NZ_WIBD01000022.1, read on the forward strand.
GCGAATCAGGCGCAGTTTCAGGTAGTAGCGCGATGGCGAACAGTGCAGGTATTTCTGGAACAACCGCTCCAGCTGCCTGCGCGAAACGGCGACATACACAGCCAGCTCGTCAAGATCGATCGGCTCTTCAAGATTGGCTTCCATCAGCGCCACGATTTCCTGCAACTTCGGCTGATTGGTGCCCAGCATGTGCTTGAGCGGCACGCGCTGATGATCCTGTTCGTTGCGAATGCGCTCGTAGACGAACATCTCGGAAATGGCTGCCGACAACTCGCGCCCATGATCACGACTGATCAGGTGCAGCATCATGTCCAGTGGTGCGGTGCCGCCCGAGCTGGTGAAACGGTTGCGGTCCAGCGTGAACAGCCGGGTGCTCATAGATACGCGCGGAAAGGCTTCCTGCATCGACGCCAGACATTCCCAGTGCACGCTGCACTCGAAACCATCCAGCAAACCGGCACACGCCAGCGCCCAACTGCCGGTGCATACGGCGCCCAGACGACGCGACTGACGTGCCTGGCCCTGTAGCCAGCTGACATGCTCACGCGTGACGGAGCGCTGGATACCGACACCGCCGCAGACGATGACCGTATCCAGCAAAGGAGCCTTGTGCATCGCCGCATCCGGCGTGATCTGCAGACCATCGCTGGCCCAGACCTGGCCGCCGTCGACACTCAGCGTGGTCCAGCGATACAGCTCGCGGCCCGATAACTGATTGGCCATGCGAAGGGGTTCTACCGCCGATGCGAGGGAGATCAGGGTGAAGTTATCCAGCAGCAGAAAGCCGATGGACTGTGGCGCGCGGTTCTGGGGTTGAGTCCCTTGATTGAACGATGTCATCACACTATCTCCTCTCATATGGCAATGGTTGGCCCCAGAACAGGCTCTTCTTGTAGCCCTCGTCGTTGCAGGGCTTAGTGACGACGTCGCAAATCCCATGCCGGAAATTGATCGCTCATTCAAGAACACCTGAAAACGACGTCGCGAAGCGTCTAACCGGCTGCGACCCACGTACCTGTCAGCGACGCCAGGGCCGCCGCATGCGCAGTTCGATGAGCAATTCGGTAGCACTTGGCGGAAACGACCACGGGGTCTTCGCACGCCGAGTGCTACTCAAGGCACATCCCGAGGAAACCCTGCCGAGGACAGGCGTTCGCGCTAAAAAGTGGCGGCCTGCAGGGCGCGTGATCGAAAAGCGCGCAGCGACTAAAAATGCCACCTGACCTGGCGTAACCATTGCCGGATCCGACCCGATAATGAACTTGTCGGCGTTACCCCCCTCCAAAAGACCGCGTTCGCGCAGGCACCGACCTGCCAACCGACCGCTGCCGAACTGCGCAGCAACTGTGTAACGTACTGGCCGTTTTTTCGCAGTTCCGACACTGCAACCGGGCGTGCGTACGATGCAACGAATCTGTAAGCGACCTTGCGCGCACTGGATACGACGCCTCCTGCACTGGATACGACGCCCCCTGTAGGCGTTTGATTTTCCCTGTTACATGATCGGTTCCGACTCGATCGCCCGGCGCAGTGATGGAGCTTCGCGAAAAGCCTCGCCAACCCATAAGCCGCGTCAGCGTTCACCTGCTGATGACCAGAAGAAACTCACAGGAGTCCACCCCATGAAAGGTTCCAAATCGTTGCTGTTGGCCGCTACGCTCTGTATGCCGGTGCTAGCCCAGGCAGCCGAGCCAGAGGCCTGTCATACGGTCAACTTCTCCGATGTCGGCTGGACTGACATTACCGTCACCACTGCGGTAACCAGCGCCGTACTCGAGTCACTGGGTTACAAGACCAAAACCACCATGATTTCCGTACCGGTGACCTACAAGTCGCTGGCCGACGGCAAGAACATGGACGTGTTCCTCGGCAACTGGATGCCGACCATGGAAAACGACATCAAGCCCTATCGCGAAGCTGGGACCGTCGAAACCGTGCGTGCCAATCTGGAGAACGCCAAGTACACCCTCGCGGTGCCGGAAGCGCTCTACGACAAAGGCCTGCATGACTTCGCCGACATCGCCAAATTCAAGAAGGAACTGGGCGGCAAGATCTACGGCATCGAGCCAGGCAATGACGGCAATCGCCTGATCCAGAGCATGATCGACAAGAACGCCTTCGGCCTGAAAGACGCAGGCTTCAAGGTCGTGGAGTCCAGCGAAGCCGCAATGCTGTCGCAGGTCGACCGCGCCGTGAAACGCAAAAACGATGTGGTATTCCTCGGTTGGGAACCGCACCCGATGAACACCCGCTTCAAGATGAAATATCTGACTGGCGGTGATGACTTCTTCGGCCCCAACTATGGCCAGGCGACGATCTACACCAACACCCGCAAAGGCTACAGTCAGGAGTGCAGCAACGTAGGTCAGCTGCTCAAGAACCTGTCCTTCACGCTGAACATGGAAAGCGCCCTGATGGGCAATGTGCTGGACGACAAAATGAAGCCTGATGCCGCCGCCAAGGCGTGGATCAAGAAAAACCCTCAAGTACTCGACACCTGGCTCGCAGGCGTGACCACCGTCGATGGCAAGCCAGGCCTGGAGGCCGCCAAAGCCAAGTTGACCCAGTAAGCCGACAGCAGGCGGGGCTGCCCCGCCTGCTGCCCTCTTCACCTTCCGCAAGCGGACACCCGAAATCATGCTGACTGACCATAAAATCCCTCTGGGCGAGTACATCGCCGCATTTGTCGATTGGTTGACGGCCAACGGCGCCGATTACTTCGACGCAATAGCCTCGACACTGGAAATGATGATCCACGGGTTCACTTTCGCGCTGACCTGGTTCAATCCATTCGTACTGATCGGCCTTATCGCCGCCCTCGCGCACTTCATCCAGCGCAAGTGGGGCCTGACGGTTTTCGTCATCCTTTCGTTTCTGCTGATCCTCAACCTGCATTACTGGCAGGAAACCATGGAAACCCTGGCGCAGGTGCTCTTCGCCACACTGGTCTGTGTCGTCATCGGCGTGCCGCTGGGCATCATCGCCGCGCACAAGCCGCTGTTCTACACCATCATCCGGCCGTTACTCGACCTGATGCAGACCGTGCCCACCTTCGTTTATCTGATTCCGACGCTCACGCTGTTCGGTCTGGGCGTGGTGCCCGGCCTGATCTCGACAGTGGTTTTCGCCATTGCCGCGCCGATTCGCCTGACCTACCTGGGTATCCGCGATGTGCCTCAGGAGTTGCTGGACGCCGGCAAGGCCTTCGGTTCGTCACGCCGCCAGTTGCTGACGCGCATTGAACTGCCCTACGCGATGCCCAGCATTGCAGCCGGGATTACCCAGTGCATCATGCTGTCGCTGTCGATGGTGGTCATCGCCGCCCTGGTCGGCGCCGACGGCCTGGGCAAACCAGTGGTCAACGCGCTGAACACGGCCGACATCGCGCTCGGTTTCGAAGCCGGTCTGGCAATCGTATTGCTGGCCATCATGCTCGACCGCATCTGCAAACAACCCGAAGCCAAGGTAGGGTCCGACGCATGAGTATCATCAAATTCGACAAGGTAGACGTCATCTTCTCCAAGGACCCGCGTGAAGCCCTCAAGCTGCTCGACGAAGGCCTCACGCGTGACCAGATCCTCAAGAAAACCGGACAGATCGTCGGCGTCGAAAACGCCAGTCTGGACATCGAAAAGGGCGAAATCTGCGTCCTGATGGGCCTGTCGGGCTCCGGCAAATCCAGCCTGTTGCGCTGTATCAACGGCCTCAACACCGTCAGCCGTGGCTCGCTGTTCGTCGAGCATGAAGGCTCGCAGATCAACATCGCCAACTGCAGCGCAGCCGAACTGAAAATGATGCGCACCAAGCGCATTGCCATGGTCTTCCAGAAATTCGCCCTGATGCCTTGGCTGACGGTGCGCGAGAACATCAGCTTCGGCCTGGAAATGCAGGGTCGCCCCGAAAAGGAACGGCGCAAGCTGGTGGATGAAAAGCTCGAGCTGGTGGGCCTGACCCAATGGCGCAACAAGAAGCCCGACGAACTGTCTGGCGGCATGCAGCAACGAGTGGGCCTGGCACGGGCACTGGCGATGGACGCCGACATCCTGCTGATGGACGAACCGTTCTCGGCGCTCGACCCCCTGATCCGCCAGGGTCTGCAGGACGAACTGCTCGCCCTGCAAACCAAGCTGAGCAAGACCATTGTGTTCGTCAGCCATGATCTGGATGAAGCACTGAAGCTCGGCAGCCGGATCGCCATCATGAAAGACGGCCGCATCGTGCAATACAGCGTGCCGGAGCAGATCGTGCTCAATCCGGCAGATGAATACGTGCGCACCTTCGTCGCACACACCAACCCGCTCAACGTGCTGTGCGGGCGCAGTCTGATGCGCACCGTCGACGAGTGCACCCACGTCAACGGTTCGGTGTGCCTGGACCCGAGCGGCGACTCATGGCTCGATCTGGCCGAAGGCAACGTGATCAAAGGCGCGCGGCAAGGTGCTACGGCCCTTGATCTGCAGAACTGGACACCCGGCCAGGACGTCGCCACCCTGGATCGACGCCCTACGCTTGTGCATTCCAACATCGGCATGCGCGACGCGCTGCAGATCCGCTACCAGACCGGCAACAAACTGGTCCTGCAGGACGGCAATAAAGTGGTCGGCATTCTGGGTGATACCGAGCTGTATCACGCGTTGCTGGGCAAAAACCACGGCTGACAAGGCCTGCAACCGACAAGCCCGCTCCACCGCGCTGGACTCATCCAGCCGGGAGCGGGCTTTTTTCGTCCACAGCCTTGTCCCCCCGGGTAACTCCCCTGCCGCTATTTCCGCTCCCTCAGCCGCCATGTCGTAAACGCACCTTTGTGTGGCGTCCATAGGCATTTGGCGTCTTCGGTGCGGCCCTACCATCGCTCTCAGAGGGCTCTGTTCCGCCCGAACGACAAGTCAGGCGCCGCGCCGCCGCTGGGAGATCCGCGATGTTCAGCAAGCAAGACCAGATCCAGGGTTATGACGATGCACTGCTGTCGGCGATGAACGCCGAGGAGCAGCGTCAGGAAGACCATATCGAGCTGATCGCCTCGGAGAACTACACCAGCAAACGCGTGATGCAGGCGCAGGGCAGCGGTCTGACCAACAAGTACGCAGAGGGCTATCCCGGCAAGCGTTACTACGGCGGTTGCGAGCACGTCGACAAGGTCGAGCAACTGGCCATCGAACGCGCCAAACAGCTGTTTGGTGCCGACTACGCCAACGTTCAGCCGCACTCCGGCAGTCAGGCCAACGCAGCGGTCTACCTGGCACTGCTCCAGGCCGGCGACACCGTGCTGGGCATGAGCCTGGCGCACGGCGGCCACCTGACCCACGGTGCCAAGGTCAGCTTCTCGGGCAAGCTCTATAACGCCGTGCAGTACGGCATCGACACCGCGACCGGGCTGATCGATTACGACGAAGTCGAGCGCATTGCCGTCGAATGCCAGCCGAAAATGATCATTGCCGGGTTTTCGGCCTACTCCAAGACCCTCGACTTCCCGCACTTCCGCGCAATCGCCGACAAGGTAGGCGCTTACCTGTTCGTCGACATGGCGCACGTCGCCGGCCTGGTTGCCGCCGGTCTTTACCCGAATCCGCTGCCCTACGCAGACGTAGTCACCACCACGACCCACAAGACCCTGCGCGGTCCACGCGGCGGCCTGATCCTGGCCAGAGCCAACGAAGAGCTGGAGAAAAAATTCAATTCCGCCGTCTTCCCCGGTGGTCAGGGCGGCCCGCTGATGCACGTCATCGCCGCCAAGGCCGTGTGTTTCAAAGAAGCCATGGAGCCCGCCTTCAAGGTCTATCAACAGCAGGTCATCGACAACGCGCAAGCGATGGCGCAGGTGTTCATCGAGCGGGGCTTCGACGTGGTCTCCGGCGGCACCGACAACCATCTGTTTCTGGTCAGCCTGATCCGTCAGGGCCTGACCGGCAAGGACGCCGACGCAGCGCTGGGGCGTGCGCACATCACCGTCAACAAGAACTCGGTGCCCAACGACCCGCAGTCGCCGTTCGTGACGTCGGGCCTGCGCATCGGCACACCGGCCGTGACCACCCGCGGTTTCAAGGTGACCCAGTGCGTCGAGCTGGCAGGCTGGATCTGCGACATCCTCGACAACCTCGGTGATGCCGATGTCGAGGCCGACGTCGCCAGCCAGGTCGCCGCCCTGTGCGCCGATTTTCCGGTTTATCGCTGAGTCAGGAGTAGCCTCACATGCAGCATTACTCAGGCTTCGGCCTTCTCAAGCATTCCCTCAGCCACCATGAAAACTGGCAGCGCATGTGGCGCACGCCGACCCCGAAAAAGGTCTACGACGTGGTCATCGTCGGCGGCGGCGGGCACGGTCTGGCCACGGCCTATTATCTGGCCAAGGAGCACGGCATCACCAATGTGGCCGTGGTCGAGAAAGGCTGGCTGGGCGGCGGCAACACTGCGCGCAACACCACCATCGTGCGCTCCAACTACCTGTGGGACGAGTCGGCCCACCTCTATGAACACGCGATGAAACTGTGGGAAGGCCTGTCCCAGGACCTGAACTACAACGTCATGTTCTCCCAGCGCGGCGTTTACAACCTGTGCCACACCCTGCAGGACATGCGTGACTCCGAGCGTCGCGTCAGCGCCAACCGGCTTAACGGCGTGGACGGCGAATTGCTCAACGGCCAGCAGGTCGCTGAAGAAATCCCGTACCTGGATTGCTCGAAAAACACCCGTTACCCGATCATCGGCGCAACGGTCCAACGCCGTGGCGGCGTCGCCCGCCACGATGCGGTGGCCTGGGGCTTCGCCCGCGCGGCCGACGCGCTGGGCGTCGACCTGATTCAGCAGACCGAAGTCATCGGCTTTCGCAAGGAAAACGGCGTGTGCATCGGTGTGGAAACCAACAAGGGTTTCATCGGTGCCAAACGTGTCGGTGTGGTCACCGCCGGCAACTCCGGGCACATGGCCAAGCTCGCAGGCTTCCGTCTGCCCATCGAATCGCATCCGTTGCAGGCACTGGTCTCCGAGCCGATCAAGCCGATTATCGACAGCGTCATCATGTCCAACGCGGTACACGGCTACATCAGCCAGTCCGACAAGGGCGACCTGGTGATCGGTGCCGGTATCGACAGTTGGGTCGGCTACGGCCAGCGCGGCTCGTACCCGGTGATCGAACACACCATCCAGGCCATCGTCGAGATGTTCCCGGTGCTGTCCCGCGTACGCATGAACCGTCAATGGGGCGGTATCGTCGACACCACGCCGGACGCCTGCCCGATCATTTCCAAGACCCCGGTGCCGAACATGTTCTTCAATTGCGGCTGGGGCACAGGCGGCTTCAAGGCCACGCCGGGCTCGGGCAACGTATTTGCCGCCAGTCTGGCCAAAGGCGAGATGCATCCGCTGGCCAAGCCGTTCTCCATCGACCGTTTCCACAACGGTGCACTCATCGACGAACACGGCGCTGCAGCCGTAGCCCACTAACAGGAGAACCCGACCATGCTGCATATCTTCTGTCCTCACTGTGGCGAACTGCGCTCCGAAGAGGAATTCCACCCGTCCGGTCAGGCGCACATCCCGCGCCCGCTGGACCCCGGCGCCTGCACCGATGAGCAATGGGGCGACTACATGTTCTTTCGCGATAACCCGCGCGGCCTGCATCACGAACTGTGGATACACGCCGCCGGTTGCCGCCAGTATTTCAACATGACGCGCAATACCGTGACCTACGAGATTCTCGAGACCTATCCGATCGGTACAAGGCCGCAGTTCACGGATCAGGGAGACAAGGTATGAGCCAGACCCATCGCCTGCCCAACGGCGGCCGTATCAATCGCAGCAAGGTGCTCAACTTTACCTTCAACGGCCAGACCTACCAGGGCTTTGAAGGTGACTCGCTGGCCTCTGCCCTGCTCGCCAACGGCGTCGATATCATCGGCCGCAGCTTCAAATACTCCCGCCCGCGCGGCATCTTCGCGGCGGGTTCGGAAGAGCCCAATGCCGTGCTGCAGATCGGCGCGACCGAAGCGACGCAGATCCCCAACGTGCGTGCCACGCAACAGGCGCTCTATGCCGGACTGGTGGCGACCAGCACCAATGGCTGGCCGAGCGTGAACACCGATGTCATGGGCATTCTGGGCAAGGTCGGCGGCAAGCTGATGCCGCCGGGTTTCTACTACAAAACCTTCATGTACCCGCAATCGTTCTGGATGACTTACGAGAAGTACATCCGCAAGGCTGCCGGCCTGGGGCGTTCGCCGACCGAGAACGACCCGGACAGCTACGACGCGATGAACCAGCACTGCGACGTGTTGATCGTCGGTGCGGGCCCGGCCGGTCTGGCCGCTGCCCTGGCAGCAGGTCGCAGCGGTGCCCGAGTGATCATTGCCGATGAACAGGAAGAGTTCGGCGGCAGCCTGCTCGACAGCCGTGAAAGCCTCGACGGCAAACCCGCCGCCGAATGGGTGTCGACGGTCGTCGCCGAGCTTAAAAGCCTGCGCAACGTCACCCTGCTGCCGCGTGCCACGGTCAATGGTTACCACGATCACAATTTCCTGACCATCCACGAGCGCCTCACCGACCACCTGGGTGATCGCGCGCCGATCGGCATGGTCCGCCAGCGCATGCACCGGGTACGTGCCAAACGTGTGGTGCTGGCCGCGGGTACTCACGAGCGTCCGCTGGTCTATGGCAACAACGATGTGCCCGGCAACATGCTGGCCGGTGCCGTATCGACTTACGTTCGTCGCTATGGCGTGGCCCCTGGCAAGAAACTGGTGCTTTCCACCAACAACGATCACGCCTATCGCGTCGCTCTGGACTGGCTCGACGCCAGCCTGAACGTGGTCGCGATTGCCGATGCACGGCATAACCCACGCGGCCCGCTGGTTGAAGAAGCGCGGGCCAAAGGCATTCGCATCCTGACCGGCAGCGCGGTCATCGAGGCCCGTGGCAGCAAGCGCGTGACGGCTGCCCGCGTTGCCGCCATCGACCTCAAGACGCACAGCGTGACCAGCCCCGGTGAATGGCTTGAATGCGACGTGGTTGCCAGCTCCGGCGGCTACAGCCCGATCGTGCATCTGGCCTCGCACCTGGGCGGCAAGCCGGTCTGGCGCGAGGACATCCTCGGCTTCGTACCGGGCGAAGCACCACAGAAACGTATCTGCGTAGGCGGCGTCAACGGCGTCTACAGCCTGGCTGACAGCCTGGCCGATGGCTTCGAAGGCGGCGTGCGCGCTGCCAGTGAAGCGGGCTTCAAGGTGGTCGAAGGCGTGATGCCCAAAGCCCTCAGCCGTGCTGAAGAGCCGACGCTGGCGTTGTTTCAGGTGCCCCATGAAAAAGGCACCGCTCGGGCACCCAAGCAGTTCGTGGACTTCCAGAACGACGTCACCGCCGCCGCCATCGAACTGGCAACCCGCGAGGGTTTCGAGTCGGTCGAGCACGTCAAGCGCTACACCGCGCTGGGTTTCGGCACCGATCAGGGCAAGCTGGGCAACGTCAACGGCCTGGCCATCGCCGCCCGTTCACTGAACGTGTCAATCCCGGAAATGGGCACCACCATGTTCCGCCCCAACTACACGCCGGTGACCTTCGGCGCGATAGCCGGGCGTCACTGCAAACACATCTTCGAACCCGTGCGGTTCACCGCGCTGCACGCCTGGCATGTCAAAAACGGCGCCGAGTTCGAGGACGTCGGTCAATGGAAACGGCCGTGGTACTTCCCGAAAAACGGCGAAGACCTGCCCGCAGCCGTCGCTCGCGAATGCAAGGCGGTGCGCGACAGCGTTGGCCTGCTGGACGCCTCGACGCTGGGCAAGATCGATATTCAAGGCCCGGATGCACGCGAGTTCCTCAACCGCATCTACACCAACGCCTGGACCAAACTGGACGTCGGCAAGGCGCGCTATGGCCTGATGTGCAAGGAAGACGGCATGGTCTTCGATGACGGGGTCACTGCCTGTCTCGCTGACAACCACTTCCTGATGACCACCACCACGGGCGGCGCAGCGCGTGTCCTGCAATGGCTGGAAATCTATCAACAGACCGAATGGCCGGACCTGAAAGTGTATTTCACCTCAGTGACCGATCACTGGGCGACCCTGACACTGTCCGGCCCCAACAGCCGCAAGCTGCTCAGCGAAGTCACCGATATCGATCTGGGCCGTGAAGCCTTCCCGTTCATGACCTGGAAGGAAGGTCTGGTCGCCGGTGTGCCGGCCCGGGTATTCCGTATCTCGTTTACCGGCGAGCTGTCCTACGAGGTCAACATTCAGGCCGACTACGCCATGGGCGTTCTGGAAAAGATCGCCGAGGCAGGCAAGCAGTACAACCTGACGCCTTACGGCACCGAGACCATGCACGTGCTGCGCGCAGAGAAGGGTTTCATCATCGTCGGTCAGGACACTGACGGCTCGATGACGCCCGACGACCTGAACATGGGCTGGTGTGTTGGCCGTACCAAACCGTTCTCCTGGATCGGCTGGCGCGGCATGAATCGCGAAGACTGCGTGCGCGAACAGCGCAAGCAACTGGTCGGCCTCAAGCCGATCGACCCTGCCAAATGGCTGCCGGAAGGGGCGCAACTGGTGTTCGACACCAAACAGACGATTCCGATGAGCATGGTCGGCCACGTGACCTCCAGTTACGCACACAACTCGCTGGGCTATTCGTTCGCGATGGGCGTGGTCAAGGGCGGCCTGGCGCGTATGGGCGAGCGGGTCTTCGCGCCTCTGGCCGATGGCAGCGTGATCGAAGCCGAGATCGTTTCTTCGGTGTTCTTCGATCCGAAGGGCGAGCGGCAGAACATCGAGTAGTCCGCGATGAGTCGATCATCCGCAGCACACAGAATTCAAGCAGGTGAATCATGAGCACAGCCAACGTTTACCAGCAGCGCCCGACCACCGACGTCAAAGCCGAGTCGCCGCTGTTCCATGCAAACCTCGACAGCCTGATTGGCAAGGGGCGCGCCAGCCCGGGGGTTTTCCTGCGCGAGAAAAAGCTGCTGGGGCACCTGACGATTCGTGGCAATGCCCACGATCCGGCCTTCGCCGCTGGCGTCCACAAGGCGCTGGGCATGGAGCTGCCCGCTGCGCTGATGCTGGTCATCAGCGGCGAGAGCTCACTGCAATGGCTTGGCCCGGACGAGTGGCTGCTGATCGTGCCGAGCGGCGAAGAGTTCGCGGCAGAACAGAAGCTGCGTGACGAACTGAGCGGGCAGCACATCGCGATCGTCAATGTCAGCGGCGGGCAGTCGATTCTTGAACTGAGCGGGCCGAAGGTGCGCCAGGTACTGATGAAGTCCACCAGCTACGACGTACACCCGGACAACTTCCCGGTGGGCAAGGCAGTCGGCACTGTGTTCGCCAAGTCGCAACTGGTGATCCGCCGGACCGGTGAAGAAACCTGGGAGCTGCTGGTCCGCCGCAGCTTCTCGGATTACTGGTGGCTGTGGCTGCAGGATGCGAGTGCCGAGTACGGGCTGAGTATTCAGGCGTGAAGCGCCGTGGACCTGGGCTGAAACCTCAGCGTCAGTCTTAATGAGGACTCCTGCTGGAGCATTGGCACGATAGCCGACACGGTGATTATCGTCCCCACGCTCCGCGTGGGAATGCAGTTCCGGACGCTCTGCGTCCTGCTTGAGCATGCTGGCTGACACTGTCAGTCAGATTTGCGGATAACGAATACTCTGGAGCATTCATTTAATGAGCCGCGCGCCCGACACATGGATTTTGACCGCCGACTGCCCCAGCATGCTGGGCACGGTAGACGCAGTGACGCGCTTTCTGTTCGAGCAGGGTTGCTACGTCACAGAACACCACTCCTTCGATGACCGCCTCTCGGGACGCTTCTTCATCCGTGTGGAGTTTCGTCAGCCCGAGGCTTTCGACGAACAGGGATTCAGGGCCGGGCTGAGTGAGCGCGGCGAAACGTTCGGCATGATCTTCGAACTCACAGCGCCCAACTACCGGCCAAAAGTCGTGATCATGGTCTCGAAAGCCGACCACTGCCTGAATGACCTGCTCTATCGCCAGCGTATCAATCAACTGTCCATGGACGTGGTTGCGGTGGTGTCCAATCACCCTGATCTTGAGCCATTGGCTGGCTGGCACGGCATTACGTACTACCATTTCCCACTGGACCCTAACGACAAGCCCGCGCAGGAAGCCAAAGTCTGGCAGGTCATTGAAGAGTCTGGTGCAGAACTGGTGATTCTTGCCCGTTACATGCAGGTCCTGTCTCCGGACCTGTGTCGCAAGCTGGACGGCAAGGCGATCAATATCCACCACTCGTTACTGCCCGGTTTCAAAGGCGCCAAGCCTTACCATCAGGCTTATAACAAGGGGGTGAAGCTGGTCGGTGCCACGGCGCATTACATCAACAACGATCTGGACGAAGGTCCGATCATTGCCCAGGGCGTGGAAGTGGTCGATCACAGTCACTATCCCGAAGACCTGATCGCCAAGGGTCGAGACATCGAAGGACTGACACTGGCCCGCGCGGTGGGTTATCACATCGAACGGCGGGTGTTCCTCAACGCCAACAGGACGGTGGTTTTATAGGCGCAAGCTGCAAGCTGCAAGCGATCCGTATTTCTTGCCGCTTGAAGCTTGCAACTGTTCTTCTCTGCTCTAAATCTGTTTCACCACAATAAAAGCGAGGTGACATGTATGTCTGGTAATCGCGGTGTAGTGTATCTCGGCGCTGGCAAGGTCGAAGTGCAATCAATTCCTTTCCCGAAAATGGAAGATCCACGCGGCAAGCGCATCGAACACGGCGTGATTCTGCGCGTGGTCTCCACCAACATCTGCGGCTCCGACCAGCACATGGTACGCGGCCGCACCACGGCGCAAACCGGGCTGGTGCTCGGTCATGAAATCACCGGCGAGGTGCTGGAAGCCGGTCGTGACGTGGAACATCTGAAAGTCGGTGATCTGGTTTCTGTGCCATTCAACGTAGCGTGCGGTCGCTGCCGCAGCTGCAAGGAACAGAACACCGGCGTCTGCCTGACGGTCAATCCGGCGCGTCCCGGTGGTGCCTATGGTTATGTCGACATGGGTGACTGGGTTGGCGGCCAGGCTGAATACGTGCTGGTGCCTTACGCGGACTTCAACCTGCTCAAACTTCCGGACCGCGACGCGGCGATGGAGAAAATTCGCGACCTCACCTGCCTGTCCGACATCCTGCCCACCGGCTACCACGGCGCAGTGACTGCCGGGGTTGGCCCTGGCAGCACGGTTTATGTTGCAGGCGCCGGCCCGGTCGGCCTGGCTGCGGCGGCGTCAGCACGCTTGCTGGGCGCTGCCGTGGTGATCGTCGGCGACGTGAACCCGACGCGTCTGGTTCACGCCAAGGCCCAAGGCTTCGAAATTGCCGACCTGTCCCAGGACACCCCCTTGCACGAGCAGATCGCTGCCCTGCTCGGCGAGCCTGAAGTGGATTGCGCCATCGACGCCGTAGGCTTCGAAGCACGCGGTCATGGCCATGCTGGCGCTCAGGCCGAAGCACCCGCCACCGTTCTCAACTCGTTGATGGGCGTAGTGCGCGTCGCAGGCAAGATCGGCATCCCCGGCCTGTACGTCACCGAAGACCCGGGAGCCGTGGACGCCGCGGCAAAAATGGGCAGCCTGAGCATTCGCTTCGGTCTGGGCTGGGCCAAATCCCACAGCTTCCACACCGGCCAGACCCCGGTCATGAAATACAACCGCCAGCTGATGCAGGCGATCATGTGGGACCGCATCAAGATCGCCGACATAGTGGGTGTCGAGGTGATCAGTCTGGATGATGCCCCGCGGGGTTATGGCGAGTTTGATTCGGGCGTGCCGAAGAAGTTTGTGATTGATCCGCATGGGTTGTTTAGCAGGGCGTAGATCCATCTTCGATCTTTTAAAGCAGCGTAAAGCAGCGCACTTTATGCAGGTGCGCTGCTTCCTGAAAGGTCAGTCGAATTTCCTTTCTAAAACCGCACGGCAATATTCACGGAAGACGTGGGATCTGACTGCCTGAAATTAACACTTACTGAAATACTGTAAGAATGATCTCTCTGCAACATTTCCCCTCTTCTGATTACCTTCAAGGCACGTGCTTGAGAGTGTGAAAGTCTTGGATACTCATAAATTTTATCCATTGGCAGATCTCCAGTGAGCACACGCTGGAATGGCGTTGCGGGAAGCTCGATACGCTTTGGACGGCGCACCACTCCGCTTGGGAGGTGGTAGATATTACGAGGTGCTATTGAGGCCTTAGGGGCGGCCCACCTTGTATGCAACCGTGCGTCGCTTGGTACCGCAGGTAAACGCCGTCGAGTTTTTAGATGAGCCGGCACATTTTCAGGTTGGGCCAGTTTATTGATGAAATCTGGAACAGCTACGGGCCCTTTAGCCCCTGAAGTGTTTCCTGTACGCGTTAAACCCAACGAGGCTGGACTGCCAGGCACGAGAACGCTATTGCGGTGCCCGGTGACTTGTTTCGCCGTGACCAAAGCTCGTCTATTTCGGAATATCAGTGCCAGTATTCGAGCACCAGCCTGCCCGCTCGGATCAACCCGATTAACCGGATCCCCCCCACAATACCCATACGCATTCACCCCACCCTCACCAAACGGGCTCAGACTGTCCGGGCTGTTAAACCTCATCAACACCGGGTTAAACGCCCGATACCCGTTACCCAGCAAATAGTGCCCCGTCACCGGGTCAACCCGCTGGCCGGTAAAGCCCGGCAGGCTTGCGGGGCCTGAAGGATGACGATGTCCGTAAGGTGTGTAGGCAAACTCCAACCCCTGAGCGGCGGTCACTGACTGCTGTTGATCCGTTACCAACAACGTGCCGTCGCGCTGATTATTTTCTGCACTCAGGCACGCCAGCAAATGCTCATCCGTACGCATAAGCGTGTGCTGGATCTGCCCCTGAATCTGCGTAGCCAAGTGAGTCTTCTGATAAAAAAGGCGAGTGCTGCCCTGCCCCGCAGGCGCGCAATCGGCCAGGCGATCCAAGCCGTCGTAGCGATAGACACAGAGCACGGGTTGCCCGGACGAAGCCATGGTTTCACTCCTTTGAAGTCACCCATGGCAGCCAGTCTGGGCTGACTCCCTGCTTGCGCCCAGCTAGCAGAACTACTAGGTGCCAGGCCGAAAGGCGCTGGGCACAGTCACGCCGGCGCTCAGACCGAAGCGCCCGCCATCGTGGAGTTTGATGCGGACGTGACGAAGAAATTTGTAATTAATCCGCGTAGGTTGTTGGGTATGACTTAAACACTGCAACCTTATTATCACCTTCATGATTAAAAGGCACCCCACCTACCCTCTAACCACCTGGGTGGTTGGCCTTTATCGGAATCGACTTGGCACGTCTATCGGCTTCTAGGACGATTTATTGCCACCCCGATGTTTTCCAACCACCGTCTCATAATATTTTTGATCATTGTACATAACATACGGCACCCGACCATCTCTTTGAGCAACTGACCGATTATCTCGGACCTGCTTACTGAGCAGGCTACTAGCTCCATGAATGTCTGTTTTATTACCACGTGCATCCACGTACTTATATCGACGAGGAACGGGCGGCGTTATATCGTTCAGTTGCCCTTCCATGACAGCAAGGACCGGAGGAATGTCGTTCAGTTGCCCTTTCTTGGGAGGAAGGGCCGGCGGAATGCCGTTCAGTTGCCCTTTCTTGGGAGGAATGGGTGGTGGGGTAGAAGCGGGTGATTTAGTAGTAACCCCAGGATCAGACACATGTACGGCCACCGAGTTAGTTGAAGCAGTAACCTGTGTGGACCCGGAACTCTCCGCAGAAGTAACCAACGGGGAAGATATAGAATCTTGGCTACCTCTTCGACCAAGTAAACGCTTTTTCACACTGCGTCCTCTTTTCAAAATCTTCAGTAAAAACGTTGGCCAATGCCCGCCCGGATCAGCCCGATTAACCGGATCCCCCTCACAGTACCCATACGCATTCACCCCACCCTCACCAAACGGACTCAGACTGTCCGGGCTATTGAACCTCATCAACACCGGGTTAAACGCCCGATACCCATTGCCCAGCAAATAGTGCCCCGTCACCGGGTCAACCCGCTGGCCAGCGTAGCCAGGCAGGCTCATCGGCCCTGCTGACGGATGACGATGCCCGTAAGGCGTATAAGCAAACGCCAACCCCTGAGCCACAATCACTGACTGCTGTTGATCCGTCGCCAACAACACGCCGTCGCGCTGATTATTTTCTGCACTCAGGCACGCCAGCAAATGCTCATCCGTGCGCATAAGCGTGTGCTGGACCTGCCCCTGAATCTGCGTAGCCAAGAGTGTCTTCTGATAAAAAAAGCGAGTGCTGCCCTGCCCCGCAGGCGCGCAATCGGCCAGACGATCCAACCCGTCGTAGCGATAGACGCAGAGCACGGATTGCCCAGACGAAGCCATGGTTTCACTCCTTTGAAGTCACCCATGGCAGCCAGTCTGGGCTGACTCCCTGACGCCGCCCAGCTAGCAGAACTACTAGGCTGTTGCGCCCTACTCCCGCACAGGCCTCACCCATACCGAGTAATAATGCTCCTGCACGTAGGCGTTGCTGTCAGGTTCCGGCGACCCGCGCATGCTGTCGATTGACGGGAAAAGACCAAGGTTCCAGTTCCGTCTGGCGGGCAATTGCGGCGTGACTCCATTTTGATCAGGCTCACGTGCAGGCTCGGACAAATCCGAGGCCAGCACGCCGGTAATCTGCCCGTTCTGGTCCAGCACTTTCCCGGCCACGAACATGAAATGAAACGGGTAGTCCGATGACAGGCTGCCCTCCAGCCCCCCTCGCTCGATGAAACCGATACCTTCGCCGATCTCGGGAAATGACTGCTCGCCGACGAAATAATCAGAGTGGCCGCGTGCACTTATCCAGTCATCAAGCGCTGTTGTCGTGATATTCAGGCTCACCGGCTGGCCATCCTGCCGGGCGACGACCTCGACATTGGGCACCACGGGCGTCGGATCGCCCAGGCTCTCGCCCTGGTAATCGAACGCGACTTGCCCACCGGCATATTTCGAGACCAGGAATTCGGTGCTGGAGATGCAGCTTTCAGGCACCGCTGCCTTGGCTTCAAGCCTCACATAACCGTCACGATCCGCTGCAATGGAGTGGAACAGGCTCGATGGCACGTTTAGCTTGCCGGGCACCAGCACGTCGTCGTTCATGATGTGCAGGTCTTCATGGTGAACCTGAAGCGTTCCGCTCGCCGTGTCATGAGCGGAATGGGACTCGTGGGTTGCCAAACTACCGGCCGGCCGTCGGGTGCGGATGCTGCAGATCATCTGATCGATGACATTGCCGCCCTTGAGCGCTGGCCGGTTGATCAGCGTGAACTCATGCCCGCCGATGTGACGCACCCAGGGCAGTGCCAGGGTCTCGGCGCGCGACCGGCCTTGCGGCGGCACCAGCAGAAACACCCCGTTGCGCTCATCCCAGTCGGCCCGGTAGATCCTGCCATTATCCAGCTTGATGTAGTCACGCCCTTCAATCGAGTAACTGCCGCGCTTTGGCCCGCTGCTGATCGCCTCGGCACCGGTCAGGTCGACAGCCGCGCTGGCAATCCCCACACCTCGGGTGCGCTCGGGATAAAGGGCGTCGTCGATGTGCAGTTGCAGTTGCGCACCGCTCAGATGTGCATGCTCGACCGGCTGCTCCAGGCTGGTGACCGACTCATAGGTATAGCCGCGCTGCGAGGAGAGAAAAATACGTCGCGCATCGGTTTCCGGGACATCATCAAGGGACAGCACGGCGATACGTTCAATTCTCGACGGGTCGGTAAAGCAGGCTTCGATATGATCGATGATCGACCCCGCATGACTCAGGTAAAACTCGTCGTGCAGATGCCCCGCCAGCATGCCGAGATGCCTGGCAGGCGAATGAGCGAACCAGGCTTTCTCGCCTGACTTCAGGCTGACTTCTGCCATCATCAGGTTGTTGCGCGCCAGCTTCTCCTGAAGCTGACTGACGAAGGCGCTCCGCTCGCTGGCGAGCGGCGGAATGTTTTCCTGAGCAGCCAGAAGCGGCTCGTTCAGACGAAGCTGTTTGAGGATATTCTCCCCCAGGCTCAACTCCCGAGATCTCGATGCCGCCCCCCATTCAATGGTATGGCCCAGCAAGGTGTTGGCCAGTGCCGCCTGGTTGCGTGCAGCAAACAGAATGGCCAGTTCCTCGGGGGTATCGAGGACGTAAAACGGATTTTCCACCGTGGTAATGGACGAAGGCAGCCGCGATTTGATTTTGGCCACGGCATCGATGTTCCTGGCGACCCACTGAGGGTTGCGCACATAGGCTTCGTTCGCCGCCTTCGCGCCATAGAACAGCTCCAGCGCAAAGTCATCATGGGCGATGCCGTTGCGATAATCCGACTGGTCGTGCCACAGGTGAGGCAACGCTCGTTTGGGATCGGCTTGCGGACTGATTTTCTGCAGGGTCAGGGCCACAGGTGGCTGGTCGTGCAACGTCTCGCCCGGCGCCAGCGCCAGGAAGTTTTCGATGGGTACCGTGCCGCGGTAGTGAACGCCGCGATCCGCTTCGATCACCAGTTCCTGCCCGCTGCCATCACTGAGTGTCGCCAGAACACCCGCCACGGTCTTGCTGCCAACCAGGCCTTGCAGCGTGTCGCTTAGCCGGACGGTCACGAACATGCCTTGAGCCGCGACAATCTGTGCCTGAATTTCAGGCTTGTAGGCCGGTATGGCGGGCAACACCCTGGCGACTTCCATGCGGCTGCCGTCAGCGCGAATGAAGGCGGTCGTCTCGACATCGGTGCCCGCATGTTCGAGCACTTCGACATGACCATTACGCTCGGTGACGTATTTGTGCTCGATCACACCAAGCGCCATGGTCTGCTGGCTTACCCTGCTATCTGCGTCGATGACCCGCACGGAGGCTGTTTCAAGCGTCGCCACGCAGTTGTCATACCAGCTGACCGTGTTGGCGGGAGCCAGAAAACGCTCCGGGCGACCGCTGAAGCCAAGCGGAAAATCTTCGGTGTGGGCAAAACGTGAAAGCTGCGGGGCGTCGACCGTTGACTGCGGATGCCTGCGCCATTGCCCGGCTTCCAGGTCCAGCGCATGCAGAGGTCGCAATTCCACCCCAGCCAGTCCATCGACCGTCCGGCAGGCGTGGCCATTGAGCATGTAGATCTTTTCGCTGATGCCACCCAGCAGCACCGCCCGAGCGCCACCTTCGACCATCGCGTTGCCGTTCCAGTCGAGGCGCGTGATCTTCCTCCCCGTTGGCCGCTCGGATATCTGCCCATCCTCGGAAACCCGCCAGTGAGAGCTGCTTGTCGACGGCCGACGCCGCGCGAGGTGTTCGCCCTCGGCTTCGCGTTCGATTGCATCGCTGTGCTCAGGGAGTCGAACCGTTTCGGTCAGATCAGACCGGTCAGGCGCGGCGTGCTCACTGGCGGTCTGTTGGTAATGCAGTATCGCGGAGCGCAGCCCTTTCACCGCCGATATCCCGCAGTGCAGCGCCGAACGCAGGCCGACCAGCAAAAGGCTGAAGTTCTTCACTGACTCTCCGTAGTCGTTGGCCTTGATCGACTCGCCGAGGGCCTGGACCTGCTGGCTCATCGTCCAGACATTGGTGCCTTGCAGCATCAGCACACCCGCCACTCTGGGAGGGAGCGTGCGCATTTTGCACAGCACCAGCTCGGCAATGATGTTGAGTGCATCCATCGCGATGCCTTCATCGTTGTCGTCGTAAATATCGAATCCCAGGTTGATGAAGTTGCCCAGCACAGGAATCAGTCCGCCGACCTGATGCACCAGTTGCAGCACATGCTGGGCGCTGGTCGACATGTTCTGAATGTCATCGTCGTTCGCTCGGGCGCTCAACATCTGCCTGAACGCCATAGCACTGGCTTCAAGCCGGACCTTCTCGTCGGCGCTCAATAACTCGATGCAATGAACCGGTCTGTCACTGTCCGACAGCGCAGCCCCTTCCAGAGTCTGCAAGCGCTCGGCGGCAGTAGCGGAAACCAGCACAAGCCGCTCGGCCTCCAGTGTCCGGTAGGTTTCGGTCGCCTGAATGGCGTAGTTCTCGGCCTCGAGCTTGAACGCTGCCTGTGGCGCGGTCAGTCGCGCAGGCAGGTGGCCGTTGTTGACGAAGGCAATGTTCGCGTCGAATAAACCGGTCAGCTTCGCCTGCAGGGCGTCCAGGCTTGCCGTGTAACGGGTTTTATCGGCGAGCGCCTGAGCCAGTCGGCCGAGCCGTTCATCACGATTGTCGGCAAGTGCCAGTTCGCGGCGCAGGTCTTCGTCATACACCACACTCAGCAGGGTTCGATAACCGACCGACTCTTCGTGCCTGAAAAACGTACCGGTATTGATCCAGCCCGCCTGGTAACTGATATCGAACGAAGACCGTGCAATCACCGGCCAGCAGGCTTCGTTCAGCCCCAGATAACGGCACAGTTCACGCGCCACGAACTCCGGCTGGGTCGGCTGCAGAACGACTTGCAGTCGCTGTTGGTCCTCGAGGTTCTGCGCAATCACTCTGTAATAGGCGTTGACTGCATCATTCAAGCGCCGGGTATAGGCCGCCTGACGCTGCGCGTGCGGCAAAGCCGGCAGGTCCTCCTGGTAATGGGCCAGCAGATAACGGACCGCGCGCTGCAATGTCACCGAGTGGCCGACGTCCCATTGCACCTCGCGCAACTCCTCGGTCAGTTCCACGAACCGCGACCTGATGACGTCATAAGCCCCAAGCGCAAGGGGATCCACGTACAGAAACGGAGGTTCTTTGCTACGGATATCGAAGGCTTCGATGTCGATATCGCTCAGCGGATGACGACGCTGGACAGGATTGGGCACGATCACTTCCACGATCAGCCGCTCGATATTGATCGCCCCCTCGGCTTCGCCATAGCGAATGGTGTTGATCATGTAAGACGACAGTTCCTGGTGCGCCGCGTCGAAGTATTCGGCAAGATCCTTCGCGCGCCAGGGATTGACGGTGTGCTGCTCCCGATAGATGTCATGGTGGCCGTCGCTGTCGTAAACGACCAGTTTCAGGGTGATGCCACCGGCTTGCTGGAGCATTGCCAGCAGCGCGTTTTCATTGTCTTGCAGCGACGCGCCGAAATGTCGGTGGCTGTTCAGCAAGGTACGGCAGCGGCCAAGATGCCACTGCATCTCCTTCTCCAGCTCGAGGTCGATGACACCGTAGTCGTCAGTGCCATGCGCCTGGACCTTGTGCTGCCGGAAGGTGTAGACCTGCGATGTATCGAGCATGAAACGCTGGTGTTCTGCGAGGGTGAAAGGCAACGCGGGTGCCATCGCCGCAGGATGAGCTTCGCGCTCTGCGGGCAACAGCGCAGTGATCGCCTGCAGCAGATCGTCTCGGGTTGCAGCCAAGGGGATATCGACACCGTAGTAATCGAGCAGGCCATGCAGGGAGACGGTTCGATCGTCGCGAATGGCCAGAATGCACCTGGCATCCGCCGACTCCAGATGCGGCGCCAGCGGGGCGAGGCTGTCCGTGAAACGGATGACCCGCAGGTGCACGTCTGACAGTGTGGCGTACACAGGTTGCCGACCTTCGGAAACGCCCTGCAGTCGCAGTGAGTGAACCGGCCGGCCGGCATTCATCCTGACACGCAGCACACAGGCAAAGGGCTGGCTGAAGTCCAACCGGGTCGTGTTGACCAGGTCAAGAACGTAGCGCAGGTCTTTACGGCGTACCCCGGGCAACAGATCTGCATCGACATCGCCAGCCGGGTCCACGCCGGCGATACCTCGGAGCAACGTCTTGAACTGCTGCAATATCGAACCGCCAAACGCAACGCCGGCAAACAGCGGCGAGTCTTCGGCCACCGCCACGAACACTCTGTCGGTCGCACAGGTGCCGGTCTTCACGTCCCGTATTCGTGCCCGCAGCGTGTTCAGCAATCTGGGGTAATCGCCCAGGCTGCGGTCGACGCGCTCGGTTCCGACGCTCGGCGAATGTGACTCGCGCTGATGACTCTGCGCAATATCGAACGCCGCCTTGGCCAGTTCGTACTCGGGGCCTGCCGCCAGTGTTGGCGAATCAGCGGAACGGGTAACGCGCTCTGCGCTGTCCCTGAGCGCGTTCAGTTCATCGTCGAACAGCACTGATTTCAGGGTATTCAGGAGCTCGATGTCGTCGGCCCATCGCCCGAACGAGCTGGCAGCCCCGAGTAGCTGAATCTCGTCCAGTAGCGTGAAACCTTCAGGCCGGGGCCGTTGCAGAATGGCGGCCAGTTGCTCGCTGCCTTCAGCGGCCAGTACGTGCTGAAGCCTTTCCCGGCTGGCAGCTGACAGGGAAGGTAGTGATGAGGTGTCGGTCATTGCTGATGCTCCGTGCATTCCAAATGACCGACACCATGCTGTTTCGCGGAAAAAGCGGGGTAATACATAGATGTTTTATGACGCTGCAGGTCAGATACCGAGCAAATACCGGACGTTGCTGTTGTTCGCGGCCCCGCGACGGGAACAAGCTTCTGTTCCTCCAGTCAAACCCTCTGCTTCATCGCCCACTCACGGGCGGTTCGAGTTCGAGAAAGGTAACGCAATGAAAACTGCACGCGCAATGGCTTTGGCAACGTTGATGGCGGTGGCTGCAAGCCCTGCATTTGCCTTCAATCTGAATGACGCCGCGAACGCGGTCTCCAATGTCACCAATGGCAATCAGAAAGCCACGGCGGCACCCGAAGTCGCGGGGCTGCTCAATACCCTCGGTACGCAGCTCAATGTCACTCCGGAACAGGCGGTTGGCGGGACAGGTGCGCTGCTCGGGCTGGCGAAAAACAAACTGACCAGCACCGATTATTCGCAGTTGGCCAAATCGGTCCCGGGCCTGGAGCAAATGTCCGGCACGTCCGCACTGGAAAGCCTTGGCGGCGCCAACGGGCTGGGCAGCCTGCTGGGCGGCAAGTCGGGCAATAACTCGATGCTCAACAGCGCACTGGGCAACGTGCAGAGCATGGGTGATGTGAATAACGCCTTCAAGGCGTTGGGCATGGACAGCACGATGGTCAGCCAGTTTGCCCCGCTGATTCTGCAATACCTGGGGCAGCAAGGTGCCAGTGGTTCGGCGTTGCAGAGTTTGAGTGGGTTATGGGGTACCGGGAGCTGAACCGGACCTTATACGCGTAGCCTTCCTCAATATATCTCCGCTCTTGTACTGCTTTTTTTGCATAGCGCCTGAGATCAACGCACCTGCTGAATTGAAGGCCGCGCCAACCATGGCGGTGCTGCGGCCTTCAGGTAATTGCCGAGCCCATTTGATAGCCGCCGCCCCAAAGGCGGCCGGGTCGCTTTTTTTCCCCGAATACACTTGCGACGCCAGCCCCGCGTAATACTCGGCCTGCTCAAAACTTAACCTTCCGTCTCCGTGACTGGCAAAATTGCGATTCACTTGACGGAGGTTTTTGATGAAGGAAGACTGGCTGTCATTGAATCGTTCAAGCGCGTCATCAAGCCATTTTCTGCTGCCTTGCAGAGGCATCGGTGAGCTGACTGCAGGGATCAACCCTTTGCGGGTTGTTTCAATCACGTCGTCGAATTGCGCGCTGATCAGCTTTACAGACTTTATCGTGCGCGTACTGAACACTGCCAAAACCACCTGAAAGACTTGCCCCGTCGGATCGACGTTATTGACAGGGTCTCCTCCACAGTAGGCATAACCATTTATCCCGCCCTTGCCAAACGGGCTCAGCGTATCCGGGCTGTTAAAGCGCATCAGCGTCGGGTTGAATGCGCGAAGTCCATTGCCCAGCAAGTAATATCCAGTGACCGGATCAATCGTCTGCCCTGTAAAACCGGGTACGCCCAGTGCGGATGTTTGCGGGGATCGCATGCCATAAGGGCTGTAGACAAACGCCTGATTGCGCATGGCATCAAGGCTGTGCAGCACCGAGCTGGCTTGATCTGTGGCAAGCAGATCGAACAGGGCCCGATCAGATTCCACACGGCGCATTGCCAGTAAAAGATCCTCTGTCTGAACGACAGACTGGTGGGAAGTACCCTGTATTGCTGTGCTCAGGCGGTTGTTTCGATAGAAACGCCTGACGACCTCCTGCCCCGCAGGGGCAATGTTTGCCAGTCGGTCCAGTGCGTCGTAACGGTATGAGCCGATCAGCGAAACATCGGGCGATGACATGAGAGCGGATTCCGGCAACATTAAAGGCCAGTCTCATCCGCCAGTTTCGCCTCGTCTAGCTGTCAGAACTGTCAGTGCCCAGGCAACTCCAGCCGCAACGCCGCAATGCGCGCATCCTTTTCGTCCCAGAGCTGATTGACCCAACCCTGCACTTTCTCGCGAAACACAGGGTCGTTTTCGTAATCGCCCTGCCACAGCGCCGGGTCCAGCTCGCGGGTCCGGATGTCGACGATCACGTTGGAAACCCGGCCGCAGAGCATATCCCAGAAACCGGGAATGCCTGAATCGGGATACACGACCGTGACGTCCAGGATGGCATCGAGTTGCTCGCCCATTGCCGCCAGCACGAAGGCAACGCCGCCGGCCTTGGGTTTGAGCAGATGGGTATAGGGCGAGCCCTGGGCCGCATGTTTGGCCGCGGTGAAGCGCGTGCCTTCCAGGTAGTTGACGATGGTCACCGGCTGGCGCTTGAACAGTTCACAGGCGGCCTTGGTGATTTCCAGGTCCTTGCCCTTGAGCTGCGGATGCTTCGCCAGGAACGCCTTGCTGTAGCGCTTCATGAACGGGTAATCCAGCCCCCACCACGCGAGGCCCAGCAACGGTACCCAGATCAGTTCTTTTTTCAGGAAGAACTTGAAGAACGGCGTGCGCCGGTTGAGCGCCTGGACCAGCGCGGGGATATCCACCCACGACTGATGATTGCTGATGACCAGGTAGGAGGTGTCACCACGCAGCCCTGCATCGCCACGAATGTCCCACTGCGTCGGTATGCAGGTGGCGAAGATGACCTTGTCGATCTCGGCCCAGGTTTCGGCGATCCACATCACCACAGCCGAACAGCGATCGCGCATCCGGCCTCTGAACAGCAGCTTGAGCAACGCAAAAATCAATAGCGGACCGATAAGCACCAGCGTATTGATCAGTAACAGCAGGGCAACAAAACAGCCGGTGAACAGACGGCGCATGACAGACTCTTGAAGGTTCAGGGGCGGCAATAATAAAGATCCTCGCGTTTTACGCCAATTACACAGGTGCTTACAAATGTTTCACGTCTCGGCCTTTATGCTGACGTCATATTTATCCTGACGAACCTACTGCAGGTTCGCTGTCTAAACCCGGGCGCCAATCAGGCGCTGACTATTGCGAGGAACCTCTCACGTGAAACCGATCCTGGCGCTATTGTCTTTGCTGGCCCTGCCGGTCATGGCTGCTGAACCGACGTTGTATGGCCGCTACGAGAACATCAAGGTTGCGGAAATAGGCCAGACCTTCAAGGCCAAGATGGACACCGGCGCACTGACCGCCTCGCTGTCGGCAAAGGACATCGAGTTGTTCAAGCGCGATGGTGATGACTGGGTACGTTTCCGCCTGGCAACCAAGGGTGCGGACGACAAGGTGTATGAGCACAAGGTCTCGCGGATCAGCAAGATCAAGGGACGCGCCGAAGGTGACGACGATGACGACGAAGGCATCAACCCTGCCAAGCGCCCTGTCGTTGACCTGGAACTGTGTCTGGGCGACAAGAAGCGTACGGTCGAGGTCAACCTGGTGGACCGCAGCCACTTCAACTTCCCGCTGCTGATCGGTGCCAAGGCACTGCGTGAGTTCGACGCCGCAGTCAATCCGGCCCGTCGCTACACCGCTGACGAGCCTGATTGCTGAGGTTGTTCATAGTCCCCAGTATCGTGTGATGCTCCACGCCCGATCCGGGATGTGCGGTGCGGCGCATATCTGTGACGCAGAGCGTCACCCACGGCATTCCCACGCTGGAGCGTGAGGAACGATAGCCGCCCGCAAGAACACCATCGTGCCCATGCTCCGCGTGGGTATGCATTTCTGGACGCTCTGCGTCCTATCCGGGATGTGCGGTGCGGCGCAGATTGACTCAGACCGGCGGCTGGGTCGCGATCATCGACGGGCGTTGACTGACGTCCAGGTACCAGGCGGCCAGTCGCGGATAAGTGCTGCGCCAGTTGAGATCCGGCTGGCGGAAATCCAGATATCCAAGTGCAACGGCAACGCTGATCGATGCGATATCGAAGGACGTGCTGAGCTCGGTGACCGCGTCGCTTTCGAAGTAATGCAGCGAGCGTTCAATCTTCTGCTGCTGGTTGTCCAGCCACTGGTCCCAGTGTTTTTCCTGCGGACGCAAGGCGGTTTCGTAGCGGATCAGCACTGCCGCATCCAGCAACGCATCGGCCAGCGAAGCCAGGGTCAGGCGCCTCCAGCGGGCCGAGCCTTCCCGGGGGATCAGTGGCAGGCCCACGTGCTGATGGTCGAGATAATCAAGAATCACCCGGCTGTCATGAATGACATTACCGTCGGCCAGCCTTAACGCGGGAAGTTTGCCGGCCGGGTTGTCTTCATTGAGCTCGGCAGATGGGCTGACCGGCGTCAGCACTGTGGTCTGCAACTCGACGCGATCGAGCTGAGCGGTTTCATGCAGCATCACCATCACCTTGCGGGCGAAGGGTGAAGCCGCGTTGAAGTACAACGTCATCGTGGGCGCTGACATGGGTATTCCTCGAATGAGACAGGGTCCTAGACTAGTCAGCCTGTGACGCGTCTGCAATCAGCGTTTCAATCAGCCGCGCCGCACCAGCAAGCCCTTGATACTCAACAGGGCTGCCGTCCCCATGCCCAGCCACGCCAGCGTATCCCACCAGCCGTCACCCAGCAGCGCGGCGAACAAGCCGACGCCGATAAGCAGCGCTATCACGGTGGGTATCGCAAAGGTCTTCCAGAATCGCGATGGCCTGGAACTCATTGCGCCACCTGAGCCTGAACCACGCTCACCGAGCGCGCGGTACGACGCCTCACCCACCACAGATAAACGCCGCTGCCGAGCACGATGATGGTCAGCACGTCCAGCACTGCCCAGAGAATCTTCATCGGCATGCCGCCGTAATCACCGAAGTGCAGAGGTTGCGACATGCCCAGTGCGTCCATGTACCAGGGGCGTTCGACCACGGCGGTGACGTGCAGGGTCCGGGCGTCGATCAGCACCGGTGTGGCGAGGTGCGCAGTCAGGTGTGTATTGCCTTTGAGGAACACCGCGTAATGATGCTCGCTGGAGAAGCGCGTGCCGGGGAAGGCGATGAAATCGGCCTGCATGCCGGGCGCAGCGGATTCGGCAATTTCCAGCAAGCGAGTCGCTGGGGCGCGCTGGCTCAATGGCGGCGCGTCCTTGTAAGGAGCGATCATGGTGGCCAGCGCGTCATTGCGCCAAGAGGCAATCAGCAGATCGGCGCAGGCGCTGATCACCCCGGTCACGCCGACCACCAGCGCCCAGGTCAATGTCACTACGCCGATCAGGTTGTGCAGGTCCAGCCAACGCGTACGCGTGGATTTATTGACCCGTACCTGGCCGAACTCCAGCTTGCGCATGAACGGCGCATACAACACGGTCCCGGAAACGATCGCCACCACAAACAGCAAGCCCATGAACGCCAGCAACAGTTTGCCGGGCAGGTTGGCGTACAGGTCTACGTGCAGGCGCAGCATGACCATCATGAAGCCGCCGTTGGCAGAAGGCATTTCCAGTGCCTCACCGGTGCGCGCATCGAGGGCGAAGGTGTGCGACGAGTTGGGCTCGGTACCGGCGGTTGCAGCGGTGATTGCCATTACGCCATTGGGGTCTTCGTCGTCCCAGCCAAAATACTGCATCACCTCACCGGGGCGATGCGCTTCGGCAGCCCTGGCCAGTTGCTCCAGGTCCAGGCGTGGGGTGTCGGCAGGCATCTCTTTGTAATGCGGAGCGTCGCCGAGCAGATGATCGATTTCATGATGAAAGATCAGCGGCAGGCCGGTGACAGCCAGCATCAACAGGAACAGGGTGCAAATCAGACTGCTCCAGGTATGCACGATGGACCAGCGGCGCACGGTTTGGCTTTTCATGGTTTATCCACAGACGAAGAGACGCAGCGCTGGGCGCGTCCCCGAAATGACTTGTAAGACTAAGCCGCTCGAAACCGAAAAAGTGTCAGAGCGATCCGCTGTCTGCATGAACGGGAATGTTTCAGAGTTTTGCCGGAGGATTACCGGGCTGTTGATCCCTGGGCAGCACGGACACCCACCACGCCGTGTGTTGCTCGATCTGCACAGGCAAGGTCGGCAGCAGCGCCTTGAGCGCCAGGTCGGTATCGGTCAGCGGGAAGGTGCCGGTCACCCGCAGATCAGCCACTTTCGGATCGACGCCCAGATGTCCTGTCCGGTAGCGCCCCAGTTCAGCGAGCATGTCCGCCAGCCGCGCGTTGTCCACCACCAGCATGCCGCGCGTCCAGGCGTCGACGCCGGAAGGCATGCCAAGCAACGGGCCAAGGCCGTTGCGGGTCAGCAGCACCTGTTGGCCCTCGCGCAGAACCTGTTCACCGGAAGCATTACGCGGGTGGGCGACAACCGCCGATTGCAACACGCTGAGCAGGGTTCCATCGGACTCGCGCCGGACCAGAAAACGCGTTCCCAGAGCGCGCATCTTTCCATCCGCCGTCTCGACGATGAAGGGCCGCGGGTCGTCATGATCGCCGGTCTGCACCAGTATTTCACCGTCCTGCAGAATGACCCGACGTTGCTGCGCATCGAAGCGCACATCGATTGCGCTGTGGGTGTTCAGACGAATCAGGGTGTTGTCCGCCAGACGCACGTCGCGCTGTTCACCGGTGGCGGTGCGCTGGTCGGCAAGCCAGTAATCCATCGGTAGATAGCGGTCGCCGACGAACAATGCCAGGCCCAAGGCCATGAACACTCCGGCCAGACCGCCACCCAGCTTGCGCAAACTGTGTCGCAGGGCACCCGGTGACTGTTGCAACGCCTTGCGTGCCGGACCTGCGGGCAAAGCAAAGCGCTGATTGACCATGCCCAACTGACTCCAGGCCCGGGCATGCTCTTCGTCGGCGGCCAGCCAGCGCGCCAGTTCGGCGTCATTGCCGCCGTTGCTGTCCATGTTCAGTTGCCACTGGATGGCCGCATCGAGCACACGGGCAGAGACCGGTCTGGTGTTCACGTCGGCTCACCGTAAAGTGCCACGTAGCACTGACGCATGGCCTGAGCCAGGTATTGCCTGACGCGCGAGACCGAAACGCCCAGCGTCTCGGCAATCTCGGCGTGACTCATGCCGTCGAGGCGACTGTACAGAAAGGCTGCACGCGCCTTGCTGGACAGCGTGCCGAGCATGCGGTCGATGGCCTTGAGGTCTTCCAGAATCAGCAGTTGCTCTTCCGGAGAGGGCTGCTCGGCCTCTGGCACCTGCATCAATTCCCCGAGGTAAGCCTGCTCCAGCGCAGCGCGTCGGAAGTGATCGAACATCAACCCTTTGGCGACGGTTGCCAGGAAAGCACGCGGTTCTCTGGGCGCAAGCAATTCATGGCGCCCCAGCAAGCGCACGAACGTGTCCTGACTCAAATCCTGAGCACGTTGCGGGCAGGCGACATTGCGTCTGAGCCAGGCCAGCAGCCAGCCGCGATGATCGCGATACAGCGCACCAACGATCTCGCTATGAGTGCTTGGGACTGACGACACGAATGGCCTCGATGAGAAAGTTCTAACTAAAGAGAATCATTCGCGATTGTGGCAGAGCGGAGGGGTAGTGGCAATTCGCGTCTGTCGGGAGGGGATATGTATCGTGTCGACTCTCGTGCCAAGGCTCCGCATCCATCGCGACGCAGAGCGTCGGGAAATGCATTCCCGAATCGTGGGAGTGAGCTTGCTCACGAAGAGGCCGGTGCAGCCGCTGAAAATCTACTGATCCATTAATACGCCTTCGCGAGCAAGCGAAGCGTCTCCCAGCTCGCTCCCACAAAGCCCCAGATCGTCCTGAAAGCCCCCGAATCTGGAGAGTGAGAAACGAGAATCTCGTAACTGTCGTGCCAATGCTCCAGTGTGGAAATGCATTCCACGCTGGAGCATGCACAACCAAAGGCGTCCCGGGAGGACGCTTGGTCGTCGGATCAACCCTGGTGGCTGATCTCGCGCAGCGGCTTGCCGCGTGCCGGCTTGTCGCCTGCGACGAAGTAGTCGGCCGTGCTGCGTGGCAGCGGCTGGCGACCACGGATCTTGTCGGCGATTTTCTCGGCGATCATGATCGTTGGTGCATTCAGGTTACCGGTGGTGATGATCGGCATGATCGAGGCATCGACCACGCGCAGGCTCTGCAGGCCATGCACGCGACCCTGTCCATCGACAACCGCCATCTCGTCGGTGCCCATCTTGCACGAGCAGGACGGGTGATAAGCCGTTTCGGCATGCTCACGCACGAACTGATCCAGCGCCTCGTCGGACTGCACGTCGATGCCGGGGCTGATTTCGCGGCCACGGTATGGGTCCAGTGCCGGTTGCTGCATGATCTCGCGAGTAAGGCGGATGCCGTCGCGAAACTCCTGCCAGTCCTGCTCGCTGGCCATGTAGTTGAACAGGATGCTCGGGTACTCGCGCGGGTCTTTGGATTTGACCTGCACACGACCACGGCTCGGCGAACGCATGGAGCCGACGTGAGCCTGGAAACCGTGCTCCTGAACGCCCTTGGTGCCGTTGTAGTTAATCGCGACCGGCAGGAAGTGGTACTGAATGTTCGGCCATTCGAACGCTTCGCTGGAGCGAATGAAACCACCGGCTTCAAACTGGTTGCTGGCACCGATACCTGTACCGAGGAACATCCACTCGGCACCGATGGCAGGCTGGTTCCACCACTTCAGCGAAGGGTACAGCGACACTGGCTGGGTGCAGGCGTACTGCAGGTACATCTCCAGGTGATCCTGAAGGTTCTGGCCAACGCCAGGCAGGTCATGAACCACCGGAATATCCAGCTTGTTCAGCACTTCGGCCGGGCCGACGCCGGACCGCTGGAGAATCTGTGGCGAAGCGATTGCGCCGCCACACAGCAGCACTTCCTTGCGGGCACGGGCCTGGATGCGCGTGTCGCTGTCGCCTACCAGATACGCCACGCCGACGGCACGCTTGCCTTCGAACAGGATGCGATCGGTCAGCGCGTGAGTGACGATGGTCAGGGTCGAGCGCTTCTTGGCCTCGTCCAGATAACCACGGGCGGTACTGGCGCGACGACCGTTAGGCGTCACGGTGCGGTCCATCGGACCGAAACCTTCCTGCTGATAACCGTTGAGGTCGTCAGTGCGCGGGAAACCGGCTTGTACGCCTGCCTCGACCATCGCGTGGAACAGCGGATTGTTGCCCGCCTTGGGCGTGGTCACGCTGACCGGACCTTCACCACCGTGGTAATCATTCGGGCCGATGTCGCGGGTTTCAGCCTTGCGGAAGTACGGCAGGCAATCGAGGTAGCTCCAGTCTTCGAGACCCGGCTCCTTGGCCCAACCATCGTAGTCCATCGCGTTGCCGCGGATATAGCACATGCCGTTGATCAGCGACGAGCCGCCCAGGCCTTTACCGCGACCGCATTCCATCCGGCGGTTGTTCATGTGCGGCTCTGGCTCGGTCTCGTAGGCCCAGTTGTAGCGACGGCCCTGCAGCGGGAATGCCAGGGCGGCAGGCATCTGGGTACGGAAATCCAGACGGTAGTCCGGGCCACCGGCTTCGAGCAGCAGAACGGTGACGCCTGCGTCTTCGGTGAGACGGGCTGCCAGGGTGTTACCGGCCGAGCCGGCACCAATGATGATGTAGTCGTATTCGGATTGAGTTGTCATAGAGGCTCCCTCATAGAGCTGCGAGTTTCAAGCCTGGGCCGCAAGCAGAAGCAGCCAGGCGATACTCGTGAAAATGGGGTGCGGCAGGCAGCTTTTGAGTGCGTCTGCTTGAGGCCTGCCGCGTGCCACTGAAACCGTGTTTAGAAAACCGAGGCGTAATCGCCCAGCTCGATCTGTACCGACTTGATGCGCGTGTACTGGGCCAGCGAGCTGATGCCGTTCTCACGACCGACGCCCGACTGCTTGTAACCGCCGACCGGCATTTGTGCCGCCGACTCGCCCCAGGCATTGATCCAGCAGATACCGGCTTCCAGCAGATGAATCACGCGGTGGGCGCGGTTCAGGTCGCGGGTCACGATGCCTGCAGCCAGACCGAAGTCAGTGTCGTTGGCGCGGCGCACCACTTCATCTTCGGTGTCGTAACCGAGGATGCTCATCACCGGGCCGAAGATTTCTTCACGCACGATGGTCATCTCGTCGGTGCAGTCGGTGAACACGGTCGGCGCAACGAACGCGCCTTTGTCGAACACACCGCCAGTCAGGCGATCGCCGCCGCACAACAGACGTGCGCCCTGCTCTTTGCCCTTGGCGATGTAGCCCAGCACGCTTTCCATGTGCTCGAAGCTGACCAGCGGGCCGAAATTGATGTTTTCGTCTTCCGGGTTACCGGCGCGGATGCGCTTCACACGCTCAAGGATCTTCGCTTCGAACTCGGCCTTCAGGGCGTTCGGCACGAACACGCGGGTGCCGTTGGTGCAGACCTGGCCGGAACTGTAGAAGTTGGCCATCATCGCGATGTCAGCGGCGCGGTCCAGATCGGCGTCGTCAAACACGATCAGCGGTGACTTGCCGCCCAGCTCCATGGTCACCTCCTTGAGCGACGAGCTCGAGGCGCTGGCCATGACTTTCTTGCCGGTGTCGGTGCCGCCGGTGAAGGAGACTTTCTCGATGCGCGGGTGCTCGGTGATCCAGGTGCCGACTTCACGGCCGCTGCCGGTCAGCACGTTGAATACGCCGTTCGGTACGCCCGCTTCGGTGTAGATTTCTGCCAGCTTCAGGGTGGTCAGCGAAGTGACTTCACTCGGCTTGAAGATCATCGCATTGCCCGCCGCCAGTGCCGGGGCGGATTTCCACAGTGCGATCTGGATCGGGTAGTTCCAGGCGCCGATACCGGCTACCACACCCAGCGGCTCGCGACGGGTGTACACGAAGGAAGAATCGCGCAACGGGATCTGCTCGCCTTCGATGGCGGGCACCAGACCTGCGTAGTATTCCAGCACGTCGGCGCCGGTCACGATATCCACGTAGCGGGTTTCGGAGATGGCCTTGCCGGTGTCCAGCGTTTCCAGAGTAGCCAGTTCATCGTTGCGCTCACGCAGGATGTCGACGGCACGGCGCAGGATGCGCGAACGCTCGACCGCCGTCATGGCGGCCCAGATTTTCTGACCCTTTTCGGCCGCGACGACGGCGCGCTCGACATCGTCCTTGCCGGCACGCTGGATCTGCGCCAGGACTTCGCCGTTCGCCGGGTTGATGGCGTCGAAGGTTTCAGGGTTGCTGGCATCGACATAACCGCCATCGATGTAAAGTTTCTGCAGTTCAAAACGGGCCATAAAGTCCTCGCAAATTCAGTGGGGGGCGATGCCTGTTTTCAGTGTGCCGGGTTGGTTCGGCAACAGGCTTCTACAGTCGTTCGGTGAGGAGCTTCGAAAGCTTCAGCTCGCCGATTTCGCCAATTGAAAGTCCATGTACTCGTAAGCGATCCGTTGCGCTTGCTCGGTGTCGAATGCATCGCCTGACAGCGCGCCTCTCAGCCACAACCCGTCTATCAGGGCTGCCAGCCCGCGGGCGGCGCTGCGTGCCTGTTCCAGTGGCAAGGTGCGGCGGAACTGACAGCACAGGTTCGAATACAAACGGTGGTCGTTGATACGCTGCAATCGGTGCAGCGAAGGGTGATGCATGCTGGTCGCCCAGAAGGCCAGCCAGGTTTTCATCGCCGGGCCGCTGACCTGACTGGCGTCGAAGTTGCCTTCGATGATCACTTGCAGGTGAGCCCTGGGGCTGTCTTCGGTCAGCGCCTGACGGCGTTCGCGGACGTTCTGGATCAAGGCGTTCATCAGGTGCCGCATCGTGGCGGCGATCAGGCCGTTCTTGTCCTGAAAATAGTGACTGATGATGCCGTTGGATACGCCTGCCAGTCGCGCAATCAGCGCAATGCTGGCATCGCCCATACCGACCTGATCGACCGCAGTCAGCGTGGCCTGGATCAGCTGTTGGCGGCGGATGGGTTGCATTCCGACCTTGGGCATTGGCGCGATTCTCCCGGGTGTCTGCAGTGATCGTTGTAACGAAAAGACGAGACCAGTCTAAAGATTTTTTATTGAACGATCAATCAATAAAAAATCGGAAGCGCGTTTTCACTGCCTGTCGGGCAGTCTGAATCCGTCCAGCCATCACTTTGCGGAAAGGCACAGATCTGTGACGCGGAGCGTCACGCAAGGCATTCCCGCGCTGGAGCGTGCGGAACGATAGGATCTACAACTATCGTGCCCATGCTCCGCGTGGGTATGCCGTTCTGGACGCTCCGCGTCCTCCAGGTGCGCGGCTTGGATCTGTGACGCGCAGAGCGTCACGACAGGCATTCCCACGCTGGAGAATGAGGAACAATGACCTCAACTATCGTGCGACGCTCCGCGTCGCATGCCGTTCTGGACGCTCTGCGTCCGGTCCTCAGCGCCGTAACAGTTCAATCCTGCAAAACCACATCCGCCAGCTCATCAATCGCTTCCTGCCGCTCAGCCTGATTCGGTTTGGGCTGCGGGTTGAGTGTCGACCACTGCGGGTGGGCGCGTGCGCGTGACAGGGGTTCGGGGATTTTGCCTTTGCGCCAGGTCTTGTCCTGCGGCGTGGTCAGTTCGATGCTGTGCAGGGCAGCGTGGCCCCTGACACCCAGCGCCAGCAGCAAGTGGCGCTGACGCAGGGCGAGCAGGCGCAGTACCGCATCGTCGACGGTCAGCTCTCTGCGCCCCTTGAACTTGCCGAGCAACCGGCCCCCGTAGCTGCGCGCTGTGGATAACGCACCACCGGCGATCGCCCCGACCAGCGCCGCCGCACCCAGCGTCACACCGCCAACCATCAGGTCGACCCCTGCCCCGGCCGCTGCGCCAGCCGCTACACCACCGCCAACGCGCACGCCCATCAACTTCAGGGTTTCCGGGTTGAACAGGTCATCGCCCCAACGGCCATCCATCAACGGCAAATCGCTGCTGGATACATCATCCTTGCGAAACGCATACAGCTTGAGCAGCGCCTCGACGCACTGCTGCTCGCGCTGCCGAACCGCCTTGCGCAGCGCTTCCACCGCCTGCTGCTCCTGGTCGGCGGTGGTTTCGACACTGCGTCGGCAAGCTGCGCAATCAATCAACAGTTCGGCGATCAGGCGAGCAGCGCTGTGGCGTTTGGCTGTGCGCTGTTTTTCCTGATCGTCAATCAGCCGCTCGAGCCGCGGCCGCGCGCTTTCCAGCAACAGTGCCAGGCTTTCATACAGACGACGGCCGCCGTCTTCCGGGGGCGCCACGCTGTCGAAACGCACCAGCGCATGCAGGCCCAACCGTGAAAGCGCTTCGCGCCACTCAGGCTCGCGGTGCTGCTGCGCACTGACGAAATTCAGCACCGGCAGCAGTGGCTTGCCACAACTCGCCAATACCGCCAGCTCGTCACGGTATTTGGCCAGCACCGGCTCACGCGCATCAATCACATAAAGACCCGCGTCCGAGTCGAGCAACTGGCGCATGACCTTGGCCTCCTGCTCAAAACGCTGGCGTGCCTCGCTGCCCTCCAGAAAGCGCGCCAGTCGCGCCGGTCCGTCCAGACGCTCGCCGGGACGGTCCAGACGCTCCAGATAATCGAGCAGCGCGATAGCGTCTTCCAGGCCAGGCGTGTCGTACAGCTCGACCAATGCCTCGCCGTCCACAGAAAGACGTGCGCCCTCGACATGGCGAGTCGTGCTGGGACGATGGGACACTTCGCCGAAACTGACATCACCCGTCAGGGTACGCAGCAGCGAGGTCTTGCCGACGTTGGTATGACCGACCACCGCCAGCCTGATCGCACGAGTGCTGTCTGCTTCAGTCATGGCCTGTCTCCAGCCAGTTCAAAGGCGCACTGTCGGCGTGCGGCAACTGCAATTGATCCAGCGCGACGTGCCAGTCGCCGAGGCGCTCAGGGTCAAGCCCCTGCCCGGCAGGCGCGGGCAGCAGCCAGATGCGCGCTGCCCCGGCGCAGCGTGCCAGTTCGGCGATCAACGCCAGACTGCCACGGTCCGGTGAGCGGCGCGGGTCGCAGGCGATCACCATGCGCGCAGGCGGATACTGGCTCAGTTGCTCCAGCAGTTTGTGGCGCGACTCACGGCTGTCGAGAATGCCTGCATCGGCAACACCCGACGGCAGCGCTGGCGGCCAGACTTGCTGATCATCCAGTTCGATGGCCACCAGCAGCGCGCCGTTGCTTTCAACGGCCCCCAGGCCGGACTGCACCTGATGCAGCGCAGCAGGCTCGGCGTCGTTGACACCCAGACGCTCGCTGCTGGGCATCAGGCGCTCACGCAATTCAAGGTATTCGGGTAAATCCAGATCGAGGCGCAGCGCCGCCCTGCCCTGCTTCCAGCGCCACAGGCAGAACCCGGCCAGCAACAGCCGCGGCACGATGCCGTACACCAGCAGCACACCGACCAGCCACGCCGCCCAGGCCTGACGCGCGTTCTCGATACTCATCGCGCCATTGCCGCTGGCACGAATCATGGTTTCGTCCGGCACGCTGAACCCCAGCCACGCCGGGATCGTACTGAGCGTCTGGGTTAGGCTGACGAACGTGTCGCTGCTCAGAATGGTGGTTTCCCAGACAAACCCGTAACGTCGGGTCGCCATCAGCATCAACAGCAACAGCAGCGCAGTGAGTAACGCCAGCAGCCACAGGCTGTGAACCACCAGCCCCAGCGCCCAGCGATTCAGGCGCTGGCGTTGCAGCAGCAACACCAGCGCGGGGGCGAGCTGCGCGGCCTGGGCATCACGGGCGAGCTTTTCACTCAGCCACAACCACACTCGACCCAGCCCGCTATTACTGCGCCCGGCGAAGATCAGGCCCAGCGCCCAGGTCAGCAACAGCACAAGGTTCAGCCCCAGCAGGCTGCCCAGCGCCCAGAACACATTGACCGGTGCCTGCCCGTCGCCCATTGCGGCGAACGCCAGGCCCGCGCCACTGATGACCGAGAGCACCGCCAGCGCAATCAACGCCAACCGCGCGCCCTGCTTCCAGTGGTGCAGTGCGCCAAGCATGCCGTCGCGCTGCGCCAGGCCCAAGGCGCGGTGGGTGATGCGCGCCGTCAGGTCGCCTCCGGCAGCGCGGGCACGGCGATTGGCTTCCTGATCATCCAGCACGCCAGCCTGCTGTTCACGCAGGCGCACGGCTTCGGTCAGCCAGAGGGTATCGAGGGGGGTCAGTGCAGTCACACAGTGTCTCTTGATTGAATTCAGCGGTGAGCATAACCGCAGTCATGGGACTGAGCACGGCACATGTCAGTTCATTCGCCTGCCCTGCGACCTCTGATATCCTCGCGACATGAAAACTCATCTGCCCCTCAGCCTGATTGCCGCCCTCGGTGAAAACCGAGTGATTGGCGTCGACAATTCCATGCCCTGGCATTTGCCGGGGGATTTCAAATATTTCAAGGCAACGACGCTCGGCAAGCCGATCATCATGGGTCGCAAGACCTGGGATTCGTTGGGCCGCCCGCTGCCCGGCCGCCTCAATCTGGTGGTCAGCCGCCAGACCGACCTGCAGCTTGAAGGCGCAGAAGTCTTCGCTTCGCTGGACGCCGCCGTCGTGCGGGCCGAGCAGTGGGCGCAGGAACAGGGTGTCGACGAGGTGATGCTGATCGGCGGCGCGCAGCTTTACGCTCAAGGCCTCCCTCAGGCAGATCGCCTGTACCTGACTCGCGTGGCGCTGAGCCCTGACGGCGACGCGTGGTTTCCGGAATTCAATACGGCGCAGTGGGCGCTGGTATCCAACACCGAAAACGCCGCCGTCGATGACAAACCGGCTTACAACTTCGAAGTGTGGGAACGCGTCTGATCAGCAATTTTCGGCACAATTGCGGCCGCTGACGAAAAACTGCAACAAAAGTGTCGTTTTTGGTTTCACTGTCGCAAATAAAGGGGCAAACGGCGTCATTTGGCCTTTTTCGGGTCGCTGACGTACTTTTGCCTTCACAATAATTTGTTACGGTCTGCCCCTTCGTTTTTTCGACAAGGGGAAATCGCCTATGAAACTCGTGCCAAAACTGTTGGCCGCGGCCGTCTGCTTCGGGCTTGCCAGCCAGGCTATCGCAGCCACCGAACTGAAGCATTGGCCCGAGCCTGCCGCCAAGGCGCTCGACGCGATGATTGCGGCGAATGCCAACAAGGGCAATTACGCCGTCTTCGACATGGACAACACCAGCTACCGCTTCGACCTCGAAGAGTCGCTGCTGCCGTACATGGAAAACAAAGGTCTGATCACCCGCGAAACACTCGATCCCTCGCTGAAGCTGATCCCCTTCAAAGACACCGCCGAGCACAAGGAAAGCCTGTTCAGCTACTACTATCGTCTTTGCGAAATAGACGACATGGTCTGCTATCCGTGGGTCGCGCAGGTGTTTTCCGGCTTTACGCTTCAGGAGCTCAAGGGCTACGTCGATGAGCTGATGGCCCTGAAAAAGCCGATCCCTGCGACCTACTACGAAGGCGACACCGTCAAGCAGCTCAATGTCGAGCCGCCGCGGGTATTTACCGGGCAGACCGAGCTGTACAACAAGCTGATGGAAAACGGCATCGAGGTGTATGTGATGACCGCCGCGTCCGAAGAGCTGGTGCGTATGGTCGCTGCCGATCCGAAGTACGGCTACAACGTCAAACCGCAGAATGTGATCGGCGTGAGCACGCTGCTCAAGGACCGCAAGACAGGCGAACTGACCACCGCACGCAAGCAGATCACGGCGGGCAAATACGATCCGAAAAGCAACATGGGCCTGGAGCTGACGCCATACCTGTGGACGCCGGCAACCTGGATGGCGGGCAAGCAGGCGGCCATTCTGACTTACATCGATCAGTGGAAAAAACCGGTCCTGGTCGGCGGCGACACCCCGACCAGCGACGGCTACATGCTGTTTCACAGCGTCGATGTGAGCAAGGGCGGCGTGCACTTGTGGATCAACCGCAAGGACAAGTACATGACCCAGCTGAACGGCATGATCAAGGACAATGCCGAAGCTCAGGCCAAGGAGAAGCTGCCGGTCACGGCGGACAAGAACTGGGTGATCGTCAAGCCGGACGAGATTCAGTAAGCGACACGACATTGCGGGTTGTCAGCAACCCGCAAGCACAATCAGTCGACTTTCTCGAACTTCAGATCCCAGACGCCGTGCCCGAGCTTCTCGCCACGGCGCTCGAACTTGGTGATCGGCCGTTCCGCAGGGCGCGGGACGTACTGGTTGTCTTCGGCCTGGTTGCGATAACCGGGCGCAACGCTCATCACTTCCAGCATGTATTCCGCGTAAGGGCCCCAATCGGTGGCCATGTGGAACACCCCGCCGACCTTCAGTTTGCTGCGCACCAGTGCGGCGAATTCAGGCTGCACGATGCGGCGCTTGTGGTGACGACTCTTGTGCCACGGGTCCGGGAAGAACAGCATCAGACGATCCAGGCTGTTGTCCGCCACGCAGCGGTTCAGCACTTCGATGGCGTCGCAATCGTAGACGCGCACATTGGTCAGCCCCTGGGTGAGTACGCCATTGAGCAGCGCGCCTACGCCTGGAGAGTGCACCTCGACACCGATGAAGTCGTGCTCGGGAGCCGCAGCGGCCATTTCCAGCAGCGAGTGGCCCATGCCGAAGCCGATTTCCAGCGTGCGCGGCGCAACGCGACCGAACACCTGATCGAAATCCACCGACGTGTCGGTCAGCGACAGGCCGTACAACGGAAGGCCTTGATCGAGGCCGCGCTGCTGACCTTCGGTCATACGGCCAGCTCGCATCACGAAACTCTTGATGCGGCGGTGTGGGCGCTCTTCGCCTTCTTCGACAGCAGGCGACTCTGGGTGCGGAACGTGCGAATCAGTCATCAACGGGCTCTTACTTGATCAGGCCATCCAGCGGCGAAGACGCGCTGGCATAGAGTTTTCGTGGCATGCGCCCGGCGAGGTAGGCCAGACGGCCGGCAATTACGGCGTGCTTCATGGCTTCAGCCATCATTACCGGCTGCTGGGCGTGGGCGATGGCCGAGTTCATCAATACGGCTTCACAGCCCAGTTCCATCGCGATGGTGGCATCGGAGGCGGTACCGACACCGGCATCGACCAGCACCGGCACTTTGGTTTCTTCAAGAATGATCTGCAGGTTGTACGGGTTGCAGATGCCCAGACCGCTGCCGATCAGGCCGGCCAGCGGCATGATCGCGATACAGCCGATTTCGGCCAGCTGGCGGGCGATGATCGGGTCATCGCTGGTGTAGACCATCACGTCGAAGCCGTCCTTGACCAGGATCTCGGCGGCCTTGAGGGTTTCGATCACATTCGGAAACAGGGTCTTCTGATCGGCCAGCACTTCGAGCTTGACCAGATTGCGCCCGTCGAGCAATTCGCGGGACAGGCGGCAGGTGCGTACGGCCTCGGTCGCATCGAAGCAGCCAGCGGTGTTCGGCAATATGGTGTAGCGATCAGGCGGCAGCACGTCCAGTAGGTTCGGCTCGCCGGGGTTCTGGCCCAGGTTGGTGCGGCGCACGGCAACGGTCACGATCTCGGCGCCCGAGGCTTCGATGGCCAGACGGGTCTGTTCCATATCGATGTACTTGCCGGTGCCTACCAGCAGGCGCGACTCGAAAGTCCGACCGGCCAGGACGAAGGGCTTGTCGCTGCGAACATTGCTCATCGGAAATCCTCATAACGTGCAGATTGGGTTGGGCGCAGTGCGGATTGCGAACTAGCCACCGCCAATGGCATGAACCACTTCGACCTGATCGCCCTCGCTCAGGACGGTCGTCGCATGCTGACTGCGCGGCACGATATCCAGGTTCAGTTCCACCGCGACCCGGCGCCCTGCAAGGTCCAGACGGGTCAGCAATGCCGCGACGGTTTCGCCATCGGGCAATTCATGGGGTTCGCCGTTCAACTGAATGTGCATGCGAGAGCAGCCATCATTTTTGGGGGGCCAGCATTCTAGCCCGATCAGCCGGTATGACCAAGGCAAAGCCACGCCATTCGTCTCAAGCGCGCCTGCTTTGCGAGGAGCAGACATTCAAGGAGGCGAACCCAGCCTCCACGCCGCCAGACCCAGCATCGACCAGCCGAACAGAAATGCCAGACCACCGAACGGCGTGATGATGCCCAGCTTGCTGAACCCGGTAAGGGTCAAGGCGTAGAGGCTGCCGGAAAACAGCAGAATACCGACCGCGAAGGAGAATCCGGCCCAGGTGATCAGGCGTCCGGGGATGTGCGTTGCCAGGATCGCCACGCCGAGCAGGGCCAGCGCGTGAATCAGTTGATAAAGCACACCCGTGTGGAACACCGCCAGGTACTCGGCACTCAGGCGTTCCTTGAGGCCGTGGGCGGCAAATGCGCCCAAAGCCACACCGGTGAAGCCGAAGAAGGCGGCCAGCATCAAAAAGCTACGAAGCATCAGGAACTCCAGAAAAATCGTCGGAAGGCGCACGGTCTGTATAATGGCCCGCTCAACGGGTTCGGCCAAGCCATCTCTATGCTGCAGTCTATTCTTCGTCGCCTCTTCAAAGCCCTGCTTTGGTTCGCCGCAGGCAGTGTTCTCGTGGTTCTGGTTCTGCGCTGGGTACCGCCACCGGGCACCGCGCTGATGGTCGAGCGCAAGGTAGAATCCTGGTTCGACGGCGAGCCTATCGACCTGCAACGCGACTGGGAACCGTTGGGCAAAATCTCCGACAACCTGAAAATCGCAGTCATTGCCGGCGAAGACCAGAAATTCGCCGAGCACTGGGGTTTCGACGTCGACGCGATTCAAGCGGCCATTCTGCATAACGAGCGTGGCGGCTCGATACGCGGGGCCAGCACGCTCAGCCAGCAGGTGTCGAAAAACCTGTTCCTGTGGTCCGGCCGCAGCTACCTGCGCAAGGGGCTGGAAGCCTGGTTCACCCTGCTGATCGAGCTGCTCTGGTCCAAGGAGCGCATCCTCGAGGTGTACCTCAACAGTGTCGAGTGGGACGAAGGCGTATTCGGCGCCCAGGCTGCGGCGCAACACCACTTCCGCACCAACGCCAGCGCGCTTTCCGCCCAGCAGGCCAGCTACCTCGCCGCCGTACTGCCCAACCCGCGCCAGTGGAGCGCCAGCCACCCGAGCAGCTACGTCTCTCGCCGCGCAGGCTGGATTCGTCAGCAGATGCGTCAGCTGGGTGGGGATGAGTATTTGCAGGGGCTGAACAGCAGCCGTCGCTGGTGATGTTTGCGCTCGGTTTCAATGGCCTCTCTCTACCTACGTTCGGGCATGAGAACGGGCCTTTGTAGCAGCGAACTTGTTCGCGAAGGCATTGTTTTCAACGCCAAATCTTCTGCGACTGTACGGGCCCTTTCGCGAACAAGTTCGCTCCTACGTGTGGGCATGGGAGCCGGATGGCTTTTGTGGGAGCGAACATGTACGCGAAGGCCACGTGTC
>NZ_WIBD01000023.1:0-164059 GCF_009495975.1 Pseudomonas sp. SZ57
TATGGCGCTGAGCGCGCAATTGGCCGAGTGATCGAAGACCTGTGGGAGCGAGCTTGCTCGCGAAGGGGCCGGAACAGACACCTCGCTTTAATTATCGTGCCGATGCTCTGTGTCGGCATGCAGTTCGTGACGCTCCGCGTCACATATTGGAGCGCTGACGCCTGATTCAGACTGTACGAAATGCAGGCACCCTTAAAGCCTGAGTCTGGTTTACGCGCGCTGTCTCGCCAGACTGAAGATGTGTGACGCAGGGTGTCAAACGGTTCTGCGATTCATAGAGATTCAGGACCCACTCAGCGCGATTGACGCTCCAACACATAAACATGCTCATCCATACGCTCCAATCCGGCCCTCAACCCCTTGGCACTGCTGTGCAGCGTATCCTGCCCACCTACCTTGGTGACCTCCCAGTTCCCTGACATGACCCTCTGCAGCCATGTGTGCGGGACGGAGAATGGCGGGCCTTCGAGCAGGGTCTGGTCGTATTCCAGGGTAATCAGTAAACCGCCGCACGCTTGCGGCATCAGCGCTTCAAGGTGCCGCACATAGCGTTCACGCATGTCCGCTGGCAAGGCGATCAGCGCGGCGCGGTCGTAAAACGCCGCGCAATGACCGATATCGCGCACAGTCAGGGCGAAGAAATCACCGCACCAGATTT
Organism: Pseudomonas sp. SZ57; assembly: GCF_009495975.1. Classification (NCBI taxonomy): domain Bacteria; kingdom Pseudomonadati; phylum Pseudomonadota; class Gammaproteobacteria; order Pseudomonadales; family Pseudomonadaceae; genus Pseudomonas; species Pseudomonas sp. SZ57. The sequence goes on from NZ_WIBD01000023.1 coordinate 659, forward strand.
CGATACCCGGCGCTGCATAGACCTTGAAGTCGCCCTGCGACGTGATATGCGGCTGCTCATCACGCTCGGTGAAATAGCGCTCTACCGCCGCCTCGGAAAGCTCGGCGCCCACCACGTGATACCCCTGCCCCCTCAGCCAGCTCATGTCCTGGCTCTTGCCACATAACGGCACCAGAACCCGCGCCCCTGGCGCAACCCTCAACGAGGACCAATATTGCTGCAGGTCCTGATTGACCTCGGACTGATGAAAGCCGATCTGCCCGGCACTCCAGCGCTGCAGCCAAAAATCCGCCTGCATGAAACCTCCTGAAAATTCGATAAAAAAGCGCCAGAACTTATATTAGATTTAGATCATAAAAATGACCGACTATGAGTCATCCCACTATTCTGGAGCTTTAAATGTTCCCCAGCCTGTTTATTTCCCATGGCTCCCCCATGCTGGCGCTGGAACCCGGTGACAGCGGCCCGGCTCTGAAGCGACTGGCTGCCAGCCTGCCACGGCCTCGCGCCATCGTGATGGTCTCTGCCCATTGGGAAAGCCATGAACTGATCGTCAACGGCAACCCACAACCCGAGACATGGCATGACTTCGGCGGCTTTCCAGCCGAATTGTTTGCAGTGAAGTACCCGGCGCAAGGGCTGCCGGAATTGACGCGCACGGTGGTTGATCTGCTTGCCGCCAGCGACCTGCCTGCACGCATCGACAGCAGACGCCCGTTCGACCACGGCGTCTGGGTGCCGTTGTCGCTGATGTACCCGGACGCCGATATTCCGGTGGTGCAGGTTTCGCTGCCCAGCCGCCAGGGGCCGCAATTGCAGACCCGCGTGGGCCGGGCACTGGCCAGCTTGCGTGAACAGGGTGTGCTGATCATCGGTTCAGGCAGCATCACGCATAACCTGCGTGACCTTGACTGGAACGCCGGCCCCGACAGTATCAAGCCTTGGGCTGCCGCGTTTCGCGACTGGATGATCGACAAGCTGCAAAACGACGACGAAGCCGCACTGCACGACTACCGCAGCCTCGCTCCTCACGCGATTCGAGCGCACCCCAGTGACGAGCACCTGCTGCCGCTGTATTTCGCACGCGGCGCTGGCGGTGTCTTCGGCATTGCCCATCAGGGCTTCACCATGGGCGCGCTCGGGATGGATATCTATCGGTTCGGGTGAAGCCAATAGCGCCAACCTGCCCGAATTCAAGGCAAAAAAATCCCCGAACCAGTCGGGGATTTTTTATTGGCCGATCAGCTCAAGAGCCGATCAGTCTTCGCGATAGCGACGCAGCTTGAGCTGCTTGCCAGCAACACGGGTGTCCTTGAGCTTGGTCAGCAGACGCTCAAGACCATCTTCCGGCAGTTCGACCAGGCTGAAGCTGTCACGAACCTGGATACGGCCGATCGCTTCGCGGGCCAGGCCGCCTTCGTTGAGAATGGCACCCAGCAGGTTCTTGGCAGCGATACCATCACGCGCACCCAGCGCGGTACGGCAACGAGCACGACCTTCGGCCAATGGAACCGGCGCACGACGCTCACGCTCAGGACGGTCACCACGGTCGCTGCTGCGCTCTGGACGATCACCGCGCGGGGCGTTGTTCGGAACCAGTGGACGCTCGCGCTCGATGGCTGCCAGGGTCAGTGCCTGACCGTTGGTAGCCTTGCGCAGCAGTGCAGCGGCAAGAGCGCGAGGGCTGCAGCCGATGTCGGCAGTCAGACGATCGAGCAGATCACCGTGAGTCGACTCGGCATCAGCGACCAGCGGCGACAGGCTGTTGGTCAGTTTCTTGATGCGCGCATCCAGAACGGCCTGGGCATCCGGCAGGCGGACTTCCGCAACCTTCTGACCGGTAACACGCTCGATCACTTGCAGCATGCGGCGCTCACGAGGCGTCACCAGCAGCAGGGCGCGACCTTCGCGACCGGCACGACCGGTACGGCCGATACGGTGAACGTAGGACTCTGGATCGTAAGGCATGTCCACGTTGAATACGTGGGTGATACGCGGAACGTCAAGACCACGGGCAGCAACGTCGGTCGCCACAACGATGTCCAGACGGCCATCCTTGAGGGATTCGATAACGCGCTCGCGCTGGTTCTGGGCGATGTCGCCGTTCAGTGCAGCAGCCTTGTAGCCTTTGGCTTCAAGAGCGCTGGCCAGATCCAGGGTGGCCTGCTTGGTGCGGACGAACATGATCAGGGCGTCGAAGTCTTCGACTTCCAGCAGGCTCAGTACGGCCGAGGTCTTCTGGTCAGCGTGAACCAGCAGGTGAGCCTGCTCGATCGCGGTAACGGTCTGGGTCTTGGTCTGGATCTTGACGTGCTTCGGATCGCGCAGATGGCGTTCGGCGATGGCACGGATCGACTGTGGCAGCGTGGCCGAGAACAGTACGGTCTGGCGGGTTTCAGGCATGGCCTTGAAGATGACTTCGAGGTCGTCCATGAAGCCCAGCTTGAGCATTTCGTCCGCTTCGTCGAGAACCAGGTGGTTCACGGTCGCCAGGACTTTCTCGTCACGACGCAGGTGGTCGCAGAGACGGCCCGGGGTAGCGACGACGATCTGTGCGCCATTACGGATAGCCTTGAGCTGAGGGCCCATCGGCGCGCCGCCGTAGACCGCTACAACGGTCACGCCCGGCATTTGTTTTGCGTAGGTCTCGAACGCGGTGGCAACCTGAAGTGCCAGTTCGCGGGTCGGGGCCAGGATCAGTGCTTGCGGCTCGCGCTTGCTCGGGTCGATACGATGCAGGATAGGCAGTGCGAACGCGGCGGTTTTACCCGTACCGGTTTGCGCCTGACCAATCATGTCGTGACCGGCGAGAATAATCGGGATCGATTGCTGCTGAATGGCCGAAGGCTCTTCGTAGCCAGTGGCGACGACTGCTGCAACGATATTTGGATGAAGTTCGAGAGCGGCGAAGCCGCCGATTTCCTGGGTCATGGGTCTGCCTCTAGTGCATCCGCAAAGACCCATGCTTCAAAGCTGCGCGTGCCGTGTACGACCTTGAGGTCACCCTGGCTGCTTTGTCGGCGGGGATTTGCGAAAACGTTTGATGAATGGATCGTCCAGGCTAGTCCGTTGTGCGAACAAGCAACCGAAGCTGGCTTCGGGGAACTGCAATACCTTGACGAGGGCCGTGTTAAGGCCGGCGCGCACTATACCGGAAATACGCACCTTGGTGAGTCTTTTTTTACGAAACATTGCGCCATTTTTGAGCGGCGGCAGGCCCTGAGTCCGGGCAGAAGGCCGCCCGATCAGGGCGCGGGCCCGAGATTGCGGGCATTACCGCTTAAACGTTTAATCTATTCTTGCACATGACCGGCATTCCGGCCTTCGAGGTGTGGCGAATTGTCCCACCTCGTTTTCAGCACAATCGACTCAGCTGTCACCTGCTCAGGTGGCAGAACGAATAGCCTTGATCAGCGACGCCAGCGAGTAACCCAGATGCGGCGCAAGTGCCTCGGCTCGTCCGCTCAACGCGTCGATATCCAGCGTCTGATCCAGGTCGGCCGGCACGAGCAGGATGACGTTGCCCTCCTTCACCGGCAGCTCCCAGTAATGGCGATGGTACAAGCCACGCAGCAAGGCGGCCCCCAGCGGCTTGCCGTCGTCGGTGGCCCATTGATTGATGATCAGCCAGCCGCCCGGATTCAGCCGCTGCTGACAGCTCTGCAGGAAATTCCAGGCCAGGTGCCCGACGCCCGGCCCGACATCGGTGTACAGGTCGACAAAGATCAGATCGGCAGGCTCGGCGCTGTCCAGCAGGTCCAGCGCATCGCCGATACGGATATACAGACGCGGATCGTCGTCGAGCCCCATGAACTCCATGGCCAGACGCGGCACATCCGGGCGCAGCTCGATGACTTCCACGTCCTCGAGGGGCAGGAACTTCATGCAGGCCTGGGTCAGCGTGCCGGCCCCCAGCCCTAGAAACAGTGCGCTTTCCGGCGCGTCATGGCACAGCGCGCCGATCAGCATCGCCCGGGTGTAGTCGTACTCCAGCCAGCTCGGATCGGCTGTAAAGGTGCAGCTTTGCTCGATGGCATCGCCAAACTCCAGAAAACGGTAATCCTCCACTTCCAGCACGCGAATCATGCCGAAGTCGTCGTGGACCTCGGCCAGGATTCGCTCTACGCGCTCACGCTCTTCCGTCATCACCGTTCCTGGTTGTCTGCGCCGAGCGCAAAATACGAATTGTCGGGCAAGCGCACGGCTTTGTCACACGTTGTGGCGCACGGCGTCGCTCCAATGGTCCGCACCAGACTGGCAGAGCAACGGCGAACTGCTAACATGCCGATCCGATTGCACAACTCTAGAGCCAATAATGAGCCAACCCTGGAGCCCCGACAGCTGGCGGGCACTGCCGATTCAGCAGCAACCTCACTACCCTGATGCCGAGCACCTGCACAGGGTTGAACAAACGCTGGCCAGCTACCCGCCGCTGGTGTTCGCCGGCGAGGCCCGGGAGTTGCGCCGTCAGTTTGCCGAAGTGACCCAGGGGCGTGCGTTCCTGCTACAGGGCGGCGACTGCGCGGAAAGCTTCATGGAGTTTTCCGCCGCCAAGATTCGCGATACGTTCAAGGTTCTGCTGCAGATGGCAATCGTGATGACGTTTGCCGCCGGCTGCCCGGTGGTGAAAGTCGGACGTATGGCCGGGCAATTTGCCAAGCCACGCTCGGCCAACGACGAAATCATCGACGGCGTGACGCTCCCGGCGTACCGCGGCGATATCGTCAACGGCATCGGGTTCGACGAGAAGAGCCGTGTACCGGACCCGGAGCGCCTGCTGCAGGCCTATAACCAGTCCACCGCCACCCTGAACCTGCTGCGCGCCTTCGCTCAGGGCGGTTTCGCCGACTTGCATCAGGTCCACAAATGGAACCTGGACTTCATCGCCAACTCGGCGCTCGCCGAAAAATACAGCCAGCTGGCCGGGCGTATCGATGAAACCTTGGCGTTCATGCGCGCCTGCGGCATGGACAGCTCGCCGCAATTGCGCGAAACCAGCTTTTTCACCGCCCACGAAGCGCTGCTGCTCAATTACGAAGAAGCTTTCGTGCGACGCGACAGCCTGACCAACGATTACTACGATTGCTCGGCGCACATGCTGTGGATCGGCGACCGCACCCGTCAGTTGGACGGCGCGCATGTCGAGTTCCTGCGCGGGGTCAACAACCCGATCGGCGTCAAGGTCGGCCCGAGCATGAATACCGACGACCTGATTCGCCTGATCGACATCCTCAACCCGGACAACGACCCGGGCCGCCTTAACCTGATCGCGCGCATGGGCGCCAACAAGGTGGGTGATCACTTGCCGCAGCTGATCCGCGCCGTCGAGCGCGAAGGCCGCAAGGTGCTGTGGAGCTCGGACCCGATGCACGGCAACACGATCAAGGCCAGCAGTGGCTACAAGACCCGCGATTTCGCGCAGATTCTTGGCGAAGTGAAGCAGTTCTTTCAGGTGCATCAAGCCGAGGGCACTTATGCGGGCGGCATCCATATCGAAATGACCGGACAGAACGTCACCGAATGCATCGGTGGTGCCCGTCCGATTACTGAAGACGGCCTTTCGGATCGCTATCACACGCACTGTGACCCACGCATGAACGCCGATCAGTCACTGGAACTGGCCTTCCTGATTGCCGAGACCCTCAAGCAGGTCAGGCGCTAAACAGGAAAACCCGGAGCAACTGCCCGCTCAATGCTTGAGCGGGTCGTCCCAGAACGGACGCTCGGCTTCCTGCTGAATATCCGCGCGGCTCAAGCCCAGATCCTTCAGTGTTCCGTCACTCATTTGCGCCAGCAAGTGACGCTGGCGGTGCAGCTCCAGCCAGCGCTGCAGATGACGCTTCAGCGCTATGAACACCGTGCCCGCCTGCAAATACCCATCAGCTCCTTCCACACCTACGCATTGTTTCTGACCTTTCATCATCTTGCCCTCCTTGTGGGATGACTGAAGTCTCGCTTCGGGCGTAGGATCAATCCAACGAATGTTCGTTATGCCTTCCATCTGGGAGATTGATGTATTGGCCACCTACCCGAGCATTGATACCGAACTGTTGCGCACCTTCGTGGCGATTGCCGATCACGGTGGTTTCACCCGTGCAGGCGAAGCCGTCAACCGCACTCAGTCGGCGGTCAGCATGCAGATGAAGCGTCTGGAAGAAGATGTCGTGCAGCGCCCGCTGTTTCAGCGTGAAGGTCGGGTGCTGAACCTGACTGCCGAGGGCCAGGTGCTGCTCGGTTACGCGCGACGAATCCTCAAGCTGCACAGCGAGGTGTTCAACACCTTGCGCGAGCCGCACATGATCGGCGTGGTAAAAATCGGCTCGCCGGATGATTACGTGATGCGCTTCCTGCCCGGCATTCTGGCGCAGTTCGCCCAGGCGTATCCGCTGGTTCAGGTGGAAGTGCATTGCGAGCCATCGGACCTTCTGCTGCAACGTCACGACCTGGATCTGACCATTGTCACGCGCAAGCCCGGCACCGAGATCGGCACACTGCTGCGTCAGGAACGTCTGATGTGGATGGAGGCCATCGGCTTTGCCCCGCATGAGCAAACGCCTATTCCGCTGGCGATGTTCAACACCCACTGCTTCTGTCGTGACTGGGCGTGCAACGCGCTGGACGGCGTCGGGCGTGATTACCGCATCGCCTACAGCAGCTCGAGCATGGCGGCGATCACTGCAGTGGTCAGCGCGGGCCTGGCAGTCACCGCGCAGTTCCAGAGCCTGGCCACAGCGGATTTGCGTATCCTCGGCGAGGCGGAACAATTGCCACAGCTGCCAACCGCCAGCATCGTCCTGCTACGCAAGTCTGGAAATCCCTCGCCCATCACCGAATGCATGGCCGATTACATCATCGCCGGCTTCAAACCTTGAGCGCGAGAATGACCGCACAAAGCACCAGAAATACGCAGAACATCAGGCGCAGGGTTCGCTCCGGCAACGAATGCGCCAGCTTCACGCCCCAGCTGATGCTGGCCAGGCCGCCGATGGCCAGCGGAATGCCCATCGACCAATTGACGTGATCGTGCAGTGCATAGGTGACCAGCGTGATGCCGGTGCTCGGTGCCGCCAGGGACAGCGCCAGCCCTTGGGCCACGACCTGAGTCGTGCCGAAGACACTGGTAAGGATCGGCGTCGCCACGACCCCGCCGCCAACGCCAAACAGACCACCGGTCACGCCGGATCCGACGCCCAGCAGCCATAGCCATTTTTCATGACGCAATCCGCCAGCGACCTGCTTGCTGCGCCAATACATTTGCGCAACATTGAATACGGTCAGCACCACCAGAAAACCGACGAAGCCCAGGCGCATGCCCTGCGGGTCGACGCGGACCGCCAGCAGAGAGGTCAACCAGGCAAAAATGAAACTGGGGATGATCAACATCAGCGCATTACGCAGCAGAATCCGGTTGCGCTGGTTGTAACGCCACAAAGCGAGCAACACATTGGGCAGGACCATCAACAAGGCGGTCCCTTGAGCGAGTTGCTGATCCAGACCGAACAGCACCCCGAGTGCGGGAATTGCCACAAGACCACCACCGATACCGAACAACCCTCCCAGGGTGCCCATCGCTGCACCCAGCAACACAAACATCACAATTTCAATCACACTGCGTCCCCACCCGGTCAATCACCAAATGCTACGCAGTCCTGCTCTGGACCGACACCCGATGACGGCGTTTTTTTCACGCGTCACGCACGATCCCGGCGCCTTGAGCGCGAATGAGCGAAATTATCTGGCGCATTAAAGAGTGCAACACTAAGTTAAACTCATCCGACCGAGTTTGAGGACCTGATATGAGTGCCGACGAAAGCCCGACCCGCTCCGCACCTGCCGATTGCGATTCGCTGCTGCTGGATAACCAATTGTGTTTCGCCCTGTATTCCACCTCGTTGATGATGACCAAGGTTTACAAGCCGCTATTGCAGGCTCTCGGGCTGACCTATCCGCAGTATCTGGCGATGATGGTGCTGTGGGAAAGGGACGGGCTCACCGTCGGCGACGTCAGCACTCGCCTGCTCACCGATCCGGGTTCATTGACGCCCTTGCTCAAGCGCCTCGAAGGCGAGGGCTTCATCAGCCGTACGCGCAGCAAGGAAGACGAGCGGGTGGTGCTGCTCCACCTCACCGCGCAGGGCCGCGAATTGCAGCAAAAGGCCTTGACCGTACCTGGCTGTGTTCTTTCGTCGAGCGGGCTGACCATTGAAAAGCTTCGCGACCTGCAAGCTCAATTGCTGAAGCTGCGCGAGCACCTGCACCATAGCCTCTAGGAAAAGGCGTCACCCCACTCTCGCCATGCCCGGCCACCCAGTGTGAGGTCTGGCAGGCCCTCCAGGCCTGTTACCTCGCCCTCCAGCGACCACCCTCGACCTTTTTACAAAATTAGCTTGCGCGCAAACTATTCTTGGACTACCTTTGCTTTGCGATTAGTTAGCGCGCAAGTATTTAGCGCAATCAAACCTTCATTGAACGAGGCAAGATCATGGACACTCTTTACACCGCAGTTGCAACCGCCACCGGCGGCCGTGATGGTCGTGCTGTTTCCGACGACAAGATTCTCGACGTCAAGCTGGCGACCCCGAAAGAACTCGGCGGTGCTGGCGGCGCAGCCACTAACCCTGAGCAGCTGTTCGCTGCCGGTTATTCGGCCTGCTTCATCGGTGCATTGAAGTTCGTGGCCGGTCAGAGCAAACGCAGCATTCCGGCAGACACCTCGATCACCGCCCACGTAGGCATCGGCCAGATCCCGGGCGGTTTCGGTCTGGACATCGACCTGCATGTCAGCCTGCCAGGCCTGGAGCAAGCCGACGCCCAGCAACTGGTCGATGCCGCTCACGTGGTCTGCCCTTACTCCAACGCCACTCGCGGTAACGTTGATGTGCGCCTGCATGTAACAGTCTGAACCCGTCTGGCGTCTGAGTGACGGCTGCCTGGCAAGAATCTCAGGCACAAAAAAACCCGCAGCGATGCGGGTTTTTTGCGTAACGGGGTTACAAAACCATGCTTACTTCGCACGGCCTTTGTAGGAACCGCCTTCACGGGTATCGATCTCGATCATGTCGCCGATTTCGATGAAGTCAGCAACACTCAGCTCGGTGCCGTTTTTCAGTTTGGCAGGCTTCATGACCTTGCCCGACGTGTCGCCACGAGCGGAGCCTTCGGTGTAGTCGACCTGACGCACGATAGTGGTCGGCAGCTCTACGGAAACCAGACGGTCTTCGAAGAACACGGCTTCGCAGACGTCGGTCATGCCTTCTTCGACGAAAGGCAGAACGCTTTCGATGTCTTCGGCGTTCAGCTCGTACATGGTGTAGTCAGTGGTGTCCATGAACGTGTAGGTGTCACCGCTGATGAAAGACAGGGTGGCTTCCTTGCGATCCAGGATCACGTCGTCCAGCTTGTCGTCGGCGCTGTAAACGATCTCGGTCTTGTAACCGGTCAGCAGGTTTTTCAGCTTGGTCTTCATGATCGCGCTGTTACGACCGGATTTGGTGAATTCAGCTTTCTGAACCAGCCAAGGATCGTTTTCGAGACGGATCACGGTACCGGGTTTCAGCTCTTTACCAGTTTTCATTGCATATATCCGAATTTGGATGGAATTAACCAAAGGCTCTGTACGAGAAACAACCTGCGCAGGCCTTTTTCGTACAGAGCCTTGTATCAAGGCCGCGTATCATAGCGAATTTACATAAAACTGCACCAGCGCCGTGGCAAGATCAGTCTGTGCGGCTTGTTGCTGGCACCAGTGTTCGGCATGTCGCTCGATCTGCGGCCAGTGTTCTGCCAGCGCAGCCCAGCACTCGCCAAGGTCGCCGCCGACATTCCAGCGCTGCCAGAACTGATTCAACGCCTGCGCGACCGCGGGCGAAAGACCCGCGAGATAGAGCGTTAAAAACGCATCGAGCTTGGGCAGATGCGCGTCGTCTTCCTGCTGGTAGATGTGCCAGAGCATCGGCCGCCCCGCCCACTGCGCACGCACGAACGAGTCCTCGCCGCGCACGATGTTGAAATCGCAGCTCCAGAGCAGTTGGTCGTAAAGCTCCTGACGGATGAACGGCAGGACCTGAACCGTCAGCCCGCCGTTGGCCTGAATGAACCCGGCGCGCAGCGGGTCTTCGGTGCCCAGCCAACGCTGCAGGTCGCCGAGGATGCGTCCCTCTGGCACCAGAAGATGCGTCGGCCGGCTGTCGCTGGCCAGGGCATCGAGCCAACTGCCGAGCGCGGCATTTTCATAAGCAAATACCGAGATCAGGCGCGCACCGGCCAACGCTTCGATACCCAACCCGCTCAGGAAGGCTTGCCTTGCCGCGCTGTTTTGCTTAAACGCCTGGCGCTGCTCGATGAGGTTTTTTTCGCGCAACAGGCCACCCGTAGCGTCGGAAAAACCCGGGAAGAAAAAGAACTTCTTCAAACCGTTCGACTGTGGCGATGGCAGGCCGTGGCAGCCAGACACCCAGTCCTCGGCGCTGAGGTAATCGAGGTTCAGCCATAGCGGCCTTGGCGAACGCTGCAGCATCGCTTCGGTGTAGCGCGTCGGCAGGCGGCAGGCGAACGCTTCGATGACCCCATCAGGAATATCGGTGTTCAGCCATTCGGTCGGCCACTGGCAGACGCTCACGCCCTCTTGCCATTGTTGCCGGGCCTGAGGATCGGCTGCGGGGCACAAGCGAACGAAGGCTGACAGATCATCGATCCATAAACGCACCTGCAGGCCATGCTCGGCAACCAGCTGGCGCGCCAGACGCCAGGTCACGCCCGCATCACCGTAGTTGTCGACTACGCTGCAAAAAATGTCCCACGAGGCTTTCATTCTGGCTCCCTGAGGCTGGATGGCAAAAAACGCTGATTGTCGTTCAGAACGGCACGTTGTCACCAGCCTGATGCTGCCGGACAAACAGGCGGCACAGTTTTCATGCCTGACCATCAGGCATGGCACAATCACATCTGTTGGCCTGCAAGGAGTTCAGCCATGTCATTCCCTACCCGCCGTCGCGACCTGTACGTGTCGTTGAAATTGATCGTGTGCATTGCGCTGGGCATCTGGCTGGGCGCCCTGGCGGTGTTTCTGACCGCCCTGCTCTATTACAAAAGCCTGCCACCGGCTCAGACCCAGGCGCTGGACAATGCCGCCGCACAGTTGACCGCCCCGCCCGCGCAAAAGGCCGCTTCCCCGTCTGCGCCGGAGACCGAGATGTTTCGCAAATATGAGCAAAGCCTGCGTGAAAGCGAGGCCCGTCAGGCGCGCGAACAGGCGCAGGAGCAACAACAGCGCACCTTCAACCGCTCGAAGTGTGATTTCTGGATACAGCAGGATCGCACTGCACCGAGCGAAAAAAGCCGTGCCAGCATTGATCAGTACTGCGGATAAACCATGAACAAACAGGATGTACTGCAACGGATCATCGACAAACTGAACATTGATCTGGACATCGCAGAACGAGCGGCGCAGACCGCCTACGAAACGGCTACGCATGAAGAGAACATCGCCGAGAACAAGTACGACACGCTAGGGCTGGAGGCGTCCTATCTGGCCGCTGGCCAGGCACGCCGCGTCGAGGAGATTCGTCAGTCGCTGACGCTTTATCGGAAATGGTCGCTCAAGCCATTCGATGAATCGCGAGGCATTCAGACCGGTGATCTGGTGGTCGTCGAGGATGTTGGCGGGCAGACACATTATCTGTTTCTCGGCCCGGATGCTGCCGGCCTGAAGGTCAGTGCAGGCGATCAGATGGTCACCGTCATTACTGCCAGAGCCCCGCTCGGGCAGAGCCTGCTGGGCAAATTCGAAGACGATGCTGTACAGATTGTCATCAACGGCAGTCGACAATCCTACGAGATCACACAAACGTTGTGACATACCTGGCATCTGCAGGGTTGATCGCATCAAGTTTTTGTGGGTAAGGTGAACCGTCGCCATCAACACCGCAACCGGGGCAACATCAAAGCAAACAAGGACTAAAACCCAAGGAGATTTTTCATGACGAACGTCATCGCATTCCCTGACGCCCATGAACGTGATCGCCTGAAGTCCAGCCAAGATCCGGCGTTGAGATACTTGAACAAGAAAGAACGACAACTGATCGACCAACTGCGTTCGACCAGCCATGCGGGACGGCAGTACGTTTACGACTATGCGAGCATCATGCACTTGTCCAGGCCGTTGTATCCCGAGCCAGTGGACTGATCACGATCGCATGACCTCATCGCAGTCTGCGCCGTTAAATCGGCGCAGACTGCGAGGTTTCGCTTGCTGGCTTCAGCGGATCAGCGAAAAGACCAGTGCTGAAATCGCCACCACACCGGCGGCCACCACAAAGTAGTTGGACCACGCGCCAGCGTATTTACGCATGGCCGGTACCTTGTGGATGGCGTACATCGGCATCAGGAACAGCAAAGCCGAAATCACCGGCCCGCCCAGGGTTTCGATCATGCCCAGGATGCTTGGGTTGAGCGTTGCCACCAGCCAGCACACCACCAGCATGAACGCCGCCGTCATGCGATCCAGCGCCTTGGGTGCAGGACGACGACCTGCCTTCAGAACCAGGCCTTTCAAGCCCTCGCTGGCACCGATGTAGTGGCCGAGAAACGACTTGGAAATGGCCACGAACGCAATCAGCGGTGCGACAAAGGCGATGGTCGGGTTGTTGAAGTGGTTGGCCAGGTAGGACAGGATCGAGATGTTCTGCGCCTTGGCCTCGGCCAGCTGGACAGGCGACAGGGTCAACACGCAACTGAACACGAAGAACAGCACCATCACGACCATCAGACCGTGGGCACGGGCCAGAATCTGCGAACTGCGTACTTCCGCGTTTTCGCCATACTGACGCTTCTGATCGACGGCAAACGCAGAAATGATCGGTGTGTGGTTGAAAGAGAACACCATCACCGGAATGGCCAGCCACAGCGTGGGTATGAACGCCGATAGCTCAGGGAACGTAGTAGCGGTGCTCAGAATGCCGCCGGTCCAGTGCGGGATGAGGAATATCGCCAGGAACAACAGTGCGACGATGAACGGATAAACCATCAGGCTCATGGCCTTGACGATGAACCGCTCGCCACAACGCACCACGGCCAGCAGCCCCATGATCAGCACAAACGCCAGTGCGGCGCGCGGCGGTGGCGTGATGTGCAGCTGGTGCTCAAGAAAACTGCCCACGGTATTGGTCAGGGCCACGCTGTAGATCAGCAGGATCGGGAAGATGGCGAAGAAATACAGCAAGGTGATCATCGCGCCCGCACTCTTGCCGAAATGCTCTTCGACCACATCGGTAATGTCGGCACCTTCACGCCCTGAGAGCACGAAGCGCGTCAAACCGCGGTGAGCGTAGAACGTCATGGGAAACGCCAGCAGTGCCAGCGCCATCAATGGCCAGAAACCACCAATACCCGCGTTGATTGGCAAAAACAGGGTACCCGCACCGATGGCGGTACCGAACAATCCAAGCATCCAGGTGGTGTCATTACGATTCCACGACGCGATGCTCTCGGGAGCTACATCCAGACGTTCTACGACGCCATTAGCCTGATCATTCATCCGGTCGACTCTCCGTGGCCGGTTTATCAAAAAGGGAAACGCATCGAAAAAATCGGCAGTTCAGCGCCCCCCTCGAAAACAGCGGGCGAGATTCTCCGGGATTGACGGCAGAAGTCAAAGGCTTGTAGGACAATAGTTTCTGCAGCGCATGCTGGCATTCGAGCGCACGCCCTTTGTACAAAGGCCTGGAGGGCGGTCGACCTATTGTCGAGGAATTAGTGTTTCAACAGCTTACGGGCTCAATCCAGCCGCCCACACGGCCTAACATCCGGGAACAGTTCTGCATTTTTCCTGGAGGGGCAGCAGCGATATCATGCCGCGCCTGTGCAGTACGCCCGGCAAAAACCTTTCAAGGACCAAAACGATGTTGAGCATCAACGCCGGACCGTTCGCCCTCGCGATATCCCACCTGTTGTTGTTGGGCGCCTTGATAACGGCCACCTGGGTAGAAGCACGGCTTGTCCGGCATACCCTGTCCAGAAAGACTGCGGTATTCGGACTCTTCATTCTGGGTATCGCTACTGCACGTATCGCATTCGTCCTGACCTATTTCCCGCAGTACAGCGACGCCCCCTGGAAGGCACTGGACATCCGTGACGGCGGCTTTCTGGTCTGGCCCGGGGTTATCTGCGCCCTGCTGGGCGGCCTTATCATCGGCTGGCGCCGCCCCGAACAGCGTCGCGCCCTGACATTCGGAATCAGCATCGGACTGGGGATCTGGGTATCAGGCGGTTTTATTCTGGACCATTATCAAAAGGGCAATTCATTGCCTGATACAACCCTTCGGACGCTGACTGGCGAGCCGGTCAGGGTCTCCGACTACCGGGGCAAACCAGTGGTCATCAACCTGTGGGCCACCTGGTGCCCTCCGTGTCGCCGCGAAATGCCAGTGCTGCGCGATATGCAACGGGAACGCGAGGACATTACATTTCTGTTCGTCAATCAGGCCGAAAGCGCCGGAGAAGTCAGCGACTACCTGTCGAAACAGCAATTGGTGCTAAGCAACAGCTTTCTGGATCCGGACGGCGAGTTCGCCCGCCAGGTGGGTTCGGCGGCGCTGCCAACCACTCTCTTCTATTGGCCGGATGGACGCCTGATCGGCAGTCATTTGGGCGAATTGTCCAGCGCCAGCCTCACTCATTATCTGGATAAATAGTCAGCTATTCACCTGCCTGATTGAGATGAAGTTGTCATTGCGAGCGAAAGCCTGCTGCATCGTTTCACCTATCCATGTATAAATGCGCGTACACATTGGCCCTCTCGGAGACTCAGCGCATGCGTTACGCGCTTGATCATAAGGCCCAAACGCACCAACGCATTGTCAAGGAAGCGTCCATGCGCTTCCGTCGTGACGGCATTGGTGCTACGGGCTTGCAACCTTTGATGAAGGCACTTGGCTTGACCCATGGCGGGTTCTACGCGCATTTCAAATCCAAGGATGATCTTGTTGAACAGGCATTGAGTCACGCCCTCGACAATGTAAAGGGAATCACCAGCGACGTTTTCGCCAGGCAGGACTCGCTCAGTGAATTCATTGATCTCTATCTATCAATAGCCAGTCGCGATGCGGAAGACGGCGGGTGCCCGTTACCGACCATGTGCCTGGAACTGGGCCAGCGAGATCAGCCCAGCATGACGACGGATAAAATCATCCTTCACCTGCTGGAGCAGTTCGACAAGCCCCTGGCGGAGAATGGACTGGAGTCCAAGAGCCTGCCGGTGCTGTCCGCACTGGTAGGTGGTCTGGCACTCGCCCGCAGCGCTTTTGACGAGGAGCTGTCGCAGCGCATTCTGGACACGACCCGCGAATATCTCAAAAAGGAGATAAAAAAGAGCACCAACTGACCCTCTGGAACAGATACTTTCTCAGTGAGCTTTCCTGGTGAGAGTTTATAAACACACAGGCCGATCATTGATCGGCCTGTGTGTTTACCGGATGAAACGCTGATCAGTCGATTGCAAGCTTTTCGCGATTCCTCTCCAGGATGGCCTTGCCGATCCCCTTTACTTCGATCAGTTCATCAATCGATGTGAACTCGCCGTTGGCTTCCCGGTAAGCAACAATGGCATCGGCCTTGTTCTTGCCGATCCCCGCCAGTTCTTTCTGAAGTGTCTGCGCATCGGCAGTATTGAGATTGACCCTGTCCTTGCGTTGCTCATGCGCCATAGCGGGCGCTGTGTCTTCCATCATCGGCGAATGGGACATCGCGGGCTCTGCCATGGCGGGCTGAGACGCAGGCGCGGCGTTGACCGCAACCGAGGCACTGGTGAGCAAGGCAAAGATCAAGGCACTGAAGATAGGGGTTCGCATAGATAAAGCTCCATAGCAGTTCAAGGCAGCATTCACATGCTGTGCCTGAAACTTAGATCAGCGTCCCCTTCTGGAAAAGAAGTCGAGCGTTGCTGCCTGTTGCCAGATTGTTCAACGTATTTCCGCCTCTGCCCGATGCCCCGGAAGTACTGATGAAATCACGTTTCGCCGCTGCGCTCCTGATACATCCAGTCAACGATTTCACCCTCTGGCGTATAGCCATTTACCGTTTCGCGCAGCAACTGACGCACGCTGGTGTAATCGTCGCGGTCGACCGCATCCAGCAGTTTTGTCAGGCGGCCTTTCAATACATCCCACGGCAGGCAATCTTCGTTTGCACTCATGATCATCGGGTGCTCGGTGGCAACCACGTTGTCGCCGATCAACAGCTCTTCATAGAGTTTTTCCCCAGGACGCAGCCCGGTGAACTCGATGGAGATATCACCGTGTGGGTTCTTCTCCGAGCGAATGGCCAGTCCGGACAGATGGATCATCTTCTCGGCCAGTTCGACGATCTTGACCGGCTCACCCATATCGAGAACGAAGACATCGCCGCCATGCCCCATGGAGCCCGCCTGAATGACCAACTGAGCGGCTTCGGGGATGGTCATGAAATAGCGAGTGATCTTCGGATGCGTCACCGTCAGCGGCCCGCCTGACTGGATCTGCTTGTGGAACAGCGGGATCACCGAACCGGAAGAGCCAAGCACGTTGCCAAAGCGAACCATGGTAAAGCGGGTCTTGTTGACCTGATAGACGTTGGCCTTGTCACCGAAGATCACTGGCGCGGTTTCGCGGCTCAGTGCCTGCAATATCAGTTCGGCAAGGCGCTTGGTGCTGCCCATCACGTTGGTCGGGCGAACCGCCTTGTCGGTAGAGATCAGGACAAAGTTGGACACCCCTGCCTGCAACGCCGCCTGGGCAGTATTGAGCGTACCCACGACATTGTTGATCACGCCTTCGGCAATATTGTGCTCGACCATTGGCACATGCTTGTAGGCCGCAGCGTGATAGACCGTGTCGACCTTCCAGGTTTTCATGATCGACAGCAGCTTGGGGTGATTGCGTACCGAACCGAGTATGGGCAGCAATTTCACCGAGAGTGACTCGCGAGCCGAGCGCTGTTCAAGCTCGGAAAGAATGCTGTAGAGATTGAACTCGCTATGGTCCAGCAACAGTAATTGGGTAGGTTGCAGCAGCAGTATCTGTCGGCACAGCTCGGAACCGATCGAGCCGCCAGCGCCGGTCACCAGCACCGTCTTGCCCTTGATGCAGTGCTCGAGCAGGTTATCGCGAGCCGGGACTGCGTCGCGGCCCAGAAGGTCTGCGATGTCGACTTCCTGAAGGTCATCGACCTTGACCCTGCCAGCAGCCAGATCCATGAAGCCCGGAACGCTTCGTACGTGCAGCGGAAAGCCTTCCAGAAAACCGAGGATTTCCCGACGACGCCCACGCGACGATGACGGGATTGCCAGGAGGATTTCCTGAGCCCCCGTGGAATCGATCATTCGCTGGATGTTTCGCGGCTTGTAGACCTGAAGACCGGAAATGACCCGGTTGGAAATCGACTCATCATCATCGATGAATGCCACCGGATGCATCAGGCGGCCCATGCGCAATGCGGCGACCAACTGGTTGCCCGCTGCACCGGCGCCGTAAATGGCAACCTTCTGCAAACCGTTGTCGCTCTTGGCAAAAGGCACGTGCTGCGCCGCAGCGAACCAGTCGCCGAGAAAATACTGCCGCATGGCCAGGCGCAGACCACCGATCATGACCATGCTCAACCACCAGTAGTTGAAGATCACCGAACGCGGTACCAATTGCTGGTGGTTACTGTAAACGTAGACCATGCACCCAAGGATCAATGACGACATCGTCACGGCCTTGATGATGGCAATCAGCGCATCATTGCCGAAGTAGCGCATCACTGCGCGATACATGCCGAAGCGGATGAACAGCGGGATAGCCGCAACGGGCGCACTGATGAACAGCCACGTGTGCTTCTCGAGAGGATTGATCAGCTCATCGATACCCAGTCGTACGACAAACGCCATCCACAGAGCCAGCCAGACCAGGAAGACGTCGGTAGCAACCTGAATTATTCGTTTTTTGCGGCGTGGTAGAGCCAGTAATCTGGTCCGCAACCTGCTCATCAATTTTTTTATGCTCCGTTATGCTACCGGTTGCAACATGACCTGAAATCGGTACCTGTGAAACAGCTACGTGTCTGAGACAACCAGAAAAACACTTCGTTACCTTATTCTGCCTTGCCGGCGCGGAACCTCAACGCCAGCAGAATCAGCGGGCAGTAAGCAATCACCGCCCATATAAGCCCCTCTCCATCGCCCAGCGCAACCCATAGTGCAATGGGCAGCAACCAGACAAGATTGATCAACCCCACCGCAAGCGTAACCGGCACATGCCTGCCGTAATGACGCGACGCAAACTGATACGCATGGCTGCGATGTGCCTCGTAGAGCCTTTCCTTGCGTAACAGGCGTCGCACTAGGGTTACAGTCGCGTCGACGATAAACACTCCCAGCAGAATCAACCAGGACCAGAATAACTGAGGCGAGGCCCAGGAACCCTGAATGGATAGCACACCGAGCACTATGCCGAGGAAACCACTGCCCGCATCGCCCATGAATATCTTCGCCGGAGGGAAGTTCCAGTAGAGGAAACCCGCTGCGGCAGCGCCCAGCATGAGTACCTCCCAGGACAGCCCGGCGTGGCCGCCCAGCGCATAGATAATGCTCATGCCCAGGCATACCGTGACCGCCTCGATACCGGCAATGCCGTCTATTCCGTCCATGAAGTTGTAGAGGTTCAGCATCCACACCAGATAGAACGACGCGAGCACCTGCCAGAGCAGCCCCAGGTCGACCCTCCAGCCCATGACATCGAGCGGGGCAAGCCCGTCCAGCCAGAACAAGGCCCAGGCAGCCGCAGCAAAATGCCCCAGCAGACGCCATCGTGCGGCGATATGCCCGTGATCGTCCATGAAACCGATCACCGCCACCAAGCCTCCCGAACCGACGATGGCGACAAGCGCGGAGGAAGGCAGATAACCGGCCCACCCCAGCACAGCCATCGCCATGATGAAAGTAATGACGATGGCAACGCCGCCGCCTCTGGGCGTGGGTATGGAATGCGAACTTCGGGCGTTTGGAATGTCGATCAGACTTTTGGCGAGCGCATACTTGCGCAGCAACGCCGTTAGAATCAGAGACAGAAAGGCAATAGCGATTACCGACAGCCACTCAATCATGCTTGTCGTGTTCCAGATAGTATCGAGCGGTGTCCTGCATGGCGTGTTCAATACTCACAGGTGGATGCCAATCCAGCATCGTACAGGTTTTACTGATATCGACCTGCAGCGAGTTGCACAGCCGTTGTGAAAAAGCTTTCTTGCCCAACAGTGCTGCAGCCGCCTTCAACAGTACGGCCGGCACCGGCAGCAGCCGGGCAGGTTTGCCCAGGGCCTTGCCCATTTCGCGCAGCAGCCTGGACGTCGACAGATCATCCCCGTCACTGACCAGAAACGTCTGGTCAGCCGCAGCGGGATGATCGACACAGACCGTCACCAGGTCTGCCAGGTTATCCACCGCCACCAGGCTTCTGCGATTGTCGATGGCCCCGAGCGGCAGCGGCAGCCCTTTGTCCAGCCAGCGCATCATGCTTCTGAAGTTGGCCTTGACCCCCGGACCATAGACCAATACCGGTCGAATGATCACCACCTGCATACCGGTGCGGGCAGACAACTCGCGCAAGCCCTCTTCAGCCCTGTGCTTTGACACACCATAGGCATCCAGCGGATTGCACGGGTCGCTGGCCGTGAATGGCGCACCCGCAAGCGTAGACTCGCCATTGGCCTTGATGGAACTGATAAAGATGAAGCGTCTGACGCCTGCTGCTGCGGCCTGCTCGGCCAGATTAAGCGTTGCGGTGACGTTGGCGCGGAAGTATTCCTGATCCGGCGCTTCAGCGGTCTCGTTCAGTACATGAACCCGGGCAGCACAATGAATCACCACGTGCGCGCCAGCTACAAAACTTGCCCATTGATTGTCCGGTGCCAATGATTGCGCGCTGACAACATCGACGCGCGGACTGGAAGCGACATAACCGCCCCGGACTGCAACCCTCACAGCAAAGCCTGTGCGCTCGATCAGCCGACGAACCACGGCACTGCCCACGAAACCTGTCGCACCTGTTATTGCAACCAATGCAACATCACCGCTCATACAAACACGCCCTTCCAAATCGGCCAAATATTGCTCAAGTAACGCCTTCTGACAACTGAAATATGTTCAATCCATTTTATAACTTTCAAGATGACGCTCAACGTGCACCAAGGTCAATGCGCAATAATCACGCCCTGGGACTCACTTGCAAGAAGTCGATTACCACGCCAGCCGACAACTAACGTGCTCATGGTGCCTTCAAGGGATGAGCAGTTCCAATGGGCGCTTTTCGAGCGAGTACTTACGACTCAGAATATTACCCAGCACTTTTTTCGCAGCCGTTTCGCCATGCACCAGCCGAATCTGCGTCGGCCACTCTTTCATCTCCGTGACGAACTCGACCAATTCGACCTGATCGGCGTGAGCAGAATAGCCTTTTGCGGTGTGGACACCGGCTTTTATATCAAAGCGCTCGCGGTCCAGCTCAACATAGCCACCCGATGGGCCATGCAACTGAATGGCCTCGCCCGGTGTTCCCTTGCCCTGATAGCCGACAAATACCACATTATGTCGTGTGTCGCCGAGCATGGCTTTCAGATAGTTGACGATTCTGCCTCCGGCACACATGCCGTTACCGGCAATCACGATGGCCGGACGCGCCGTGCTGGCCAGATAATTGACCGTGCGCAGGTGCTCCTCATGAGTGTCGACGGTAACCAGCTGTTCGAAGCCCAACGGCTTTCTGCCGATGTCGAGCCTCAGCCGGGCGTCCTCATCCCAATAATCTTCGAACGACTGATAGACCTTGGTAAAACGACTCGCCAGAGGCGAATCAAGGATGATCGGCAACCTCGACCAGTCCGGGTCACCCTCACTCGGATGCCCGCTGTTTCCCGCACAGTGAGTCGACGGTACCTTGCGTCGCAGTATGTCTTCCAGTTCGTAGAGCAATTCCTGGGTTCGGCCGATGCTGAACGCCGGTATCAGCACGGTGCCGTTATCCTCCAGCGCCTTGTCTATGATGCGCTCAAGCCCTTGCTGACGAACGTTGCGATCTTCGTGAACACGATTGCCATAGGTGCTTTCCAGCACCAACACATCCGCGCGCTCGGGCGGCTTCGGCGCAGGTAGAAACGGTGTATGACTCGCCCCCAGATCACCGGAAAACACCACCCGCACAGAACGCTCCCGGTCAGGATATTGAAGATCGCATTCTATATAGGCTGACCCCAATATGTGTCCGGCGCGCTGCAAACGGACCCGGCAATGCACGGATTCGTTGTCGACCAGGCTGAACCAGTCATTGAATGGCAGAGCGATGATTCTCTTGTTGATGACGTCCAGGTAGCGCGCGACTTGCCCGGGGTCGTGTGCAAATTCAATTTTCAGGAGATCTTCCATGACCAGTGGCAACAGATGAGCACTGGGCTCACTGCACAGTATCGGCCCCTTGTAACCGGATGCCAGCAACTCGGGAATACGCCCGACATGGTCATTGTGTACGTGGCTGATCAACAGCGCCCTGATAGTCTGCGGATCGAATCCGAATGACGCGGTCCCGGATTGCCTGCCGCGCTCCTGTACCGACCCACAGTCAATCAACAGGCTGCTCGATGCGTCCATGTGCAGTTGGTGACACGAGCCCGTCACTGTATCGACAGCGCCGTGATGAATGATTTGCGGATAAGACATGCAGTCACCTTTTCTCGCCAGCCTGCTCTGAATATGCGGGACATCCGGCATCAGGTCTGGACATTAAGTTTCGGCGCATTCTGCACTTGAACGATTCATTTTCAAGCCTTGACACAAGGCTGTCAGGGCAGCAGTAATCGACGCTGAAAATGAATATAACCCGCACCCCCTTTAAAATGGGTACACGAATTAAAAAAGCGAATATTCCTACACGATGAAGTAACTAGTCGTCATGTAAGCCAAGAATAAACCGACAGAATTATAAGGCTCTTTTTTCGATAAAACCGTTTGAAGACACAATGAAGCGCGCCAGGTCAGCAGCAGCGCCTGCTGCTTCGTGAACAGAAGGGAGTAAAAGACGCGCGACATCGTGTCGCCAGATCGATCTCCGACGACGCTTGATCAGCGCTGCTCAGACAGAGCGAGGGGAAGGTACGCGCTTTTTACGAAGGCTGGCTATCCATGCCAGTATCGGACCGATGATCATGCCCACGAGCAACGCAAGGACAACAGGCAATGCCAGCGGAAGCTGAGGCGCCGACCAACCGAAAAACGTCACGGCAACAGACTGCCGGTTCTCAAGCACAAACACGGTTGTTGCCAAAACAACGAGCAACACGGCGACGATCAAAATGACTCGTTTGAAGATACGCATCTGGTGATCCTGTGGTGAATGGCTTTAAAAGCCCTCTTCTTCATCCTCGTTGACCCGATCCCGCAGTTCCTTGCCCGGCTTGAAATGCGGGACAAACTTGCCATCGAGACTGACCGACTGACCGGTCTTCGGGTTGCGCCCAACCCGCGGTGCGCGGTAATGCAGCGAAAAGCTGCCAAAGCCCCGAATCTCGATTCGGTCTCCGGTTGCCAGGCACTGGGACATTTGTTCAAGCATGGTCTTGATGGCCAGCTCGACATCCTTGGATGAGAGCAGCCCTTGATGGGTGACAATTCGTTCGATCAACTCCGACTTCGTCATATTTTTCCCTTCTTTTTCAAGCAGCTAGATCAGCGCTTGGAAGGTTTTAGCATGACCGGATGAATTTGAACAGCCCATCTATTGACTTATGTTCAACACCGTCTAACCAGGCATGAACAGATTACAGCGACATGACAGGAGGGAGGTAGAGGAAGAGAGCTGGAGCAATAGACGAAACGAGACAGCCTGAGAGGCCACTGGAGGCGTTTTGCGACTCACGCTGTACGTGAGAGCAAGCCAGGAAGATCCGAACCTGCAGGGCCTGAACGACAGAAACAAAAAAGGACGACCGAAGTCGTCCTTTTTTTGGTCAAGCAGAACTTAGTTCTGTTTTTCCATTTGCGCGCGCAGCAGGTCACCAATAGTGGTAGGACCAGTGCTTTCAGCGACTTCAGGCTTGCTACGCAGGCTCTGGATCGCTTCTTTCTCGTCTTCAACGTCTTTCGACTTGATGGACAAGCTGATTACGCGGCTCTTGCGGTCAACGCTGATGATCTTGGCTTCGATCTCTTCGCCTTCCTTCAGAACGTTACGCGCGTCTTCTACGCGGTCACGGCTGATTTCGGAAGCCTTGAGGGTCGCTTCGATGTCGTCGGCCAGAGTGATGATGGCGCCTTTGGCGTCAACTTCTTTAACGATACCGCGAACGATGGCGCCCTTGTCATTGACAGTGACGTACTCGGAGAACGGATCGCTTTCCAGCTGCTTGATACCCAGCGAGATACGCTCACGCTCAGGATCAACCGACAGGATCACAGTGTCGAGCTCGTCGCCCTTCTTGAAGCGACGTACGGCTTCTTCGCCCACTTCGTTCCAGGAGATGTCGGACAGGTGAACCAGACCGTCGATGCCGCCGTCCAGACCAATGAAGATACCGAAATCGGTGATCGACTTGATGGTGCCGGAGATTTTATCGCCCTTGTTGAACTGGCCAGAGAAATCTTCCCATGGGTTGGATTTGCACTGCTTGATGCCGAGGGAGATACGACGACGCTCTTCGTCGATGTCCAGAACCATGACTTCCACTTCGTCGCCAACCTGAACGACTTTCGAAGGGTGGATGTTCTTGTTGGTCCAGTCCATTTCGGAAACGTGTACCAGGCCTTCCACGCCTTCTTCCAGCTCTGCGAAGCAGCCGTAGTCGGTCAGGTTGGTAACACGCGCGGTAACGCGGGTGCTTTCCGGGTAGCGAGCCTTGATAGCAACCCATGGGTCTTCACCCAGTTGCTTCAGACCCAGGGAAACACGATTGCGCTCGCGATCGTACTTCAGGACCTTGACATCGATCTCGTCGCCAACGTTGACGATTTCCGATGGATGCTTGATGCGCTTCCAGGCCATGTCGGTGATGTGCAGCAGGCCATCGACGCCACCCAGATCGACGAATGCGCCGTAATCGGTGAGGTTCTTGACGATACCCTTGACTTGCTGACCTTCCTGCAGGGACTCGAGCAGAGCTTCGCGCTCGGCACTGTTCTCGGCTTCCAGGACACTGCGACGGGAAACGACAACGTTGTTGCGCTTCTGGTCCAGCTTGATGACCTTGAACTCGAGCTCTTTGCCTTCCAGGTGAGTCGTGTCACGCACAGGGCGGACGTCAACCAGAGAACCAGGCAGGAACGCACGGATGCCGTTAACGTCGACAGTGAAGCCGCCTTTAACCTTACCGTTGATAACGCCCTTGACCACTTCTTCAGCTGCGAAAGCCGCTTCCAGAACGATCCAGCACTCGGCACGCTTGGCTTTTTCGCGGGACAGCTTGGTTTCGCCAAAGCCATCTTCGACCGCGTCCAGCGCAACGTGAACTTCATCACCGATCTTGATGGTCAGCTCGCCAGCGTCGTTGTGGAACTGTTCCAGCGGGATGAGGCCTTCAGATTTCAGACCGGCGTGAACCGTAACCCAACCTGCCTGGTAGTCGATATCAACGATGATCGCGGTGATGATCGAACCGGCCTGAAGGTTGAGGGTCTTTAGGCTTTCTTCAAAAAGTTCTGCAAAGCTTTCGCTCATTTTAATTCCTGTTGATCAAGGGCGAAGAATACGCCCATCTGCCACGCTCCAGACAACGTGGGTTTCGTTCAAGTAAAAGAAAGCCTGCGGGACTATGACTGGTCTCCCACACGCCTCTTCGTCATCCGGCAATACCGCGAAGCGCGATTTCACTCAGAATGCGTTCCAGCACCTGTTCGATGGACAATTCAGTGGAATCCAGCTGTATGGCGTCGTGCGCCGGCTTCAACGGTGCTACCGCTCGCTGGGTGTCACGCTCGTCGCGTGCACATATCTCATCTAGCAGACTCGACAGACTAACATCATCGCCCTTGGCCTTCAACTGCAAGTAACGTCGACGCGCACGTTCCTCGGCACTGGCGGTGAGGAATATCTTCAACGGGGCATCCGGGAAGACCACGGTGCCCATGTCGCGACCATCCGCGACCAGGCCCGGCTCTTCCTGAAACGCGCGCTGGCGCAACAGCAACGCATCGCGCACCGCCGGCAGCGAGGCCACCTGCGATGCGCCGCTGCCGACCTGTTCGTTGCGAATGGCGTGGGTGACGTCCTCGCCTTCCAGAATGATGCGCTGCCCCTGCCCTGCCGCAGTCGCTTCGAACTGAACATCCAGATGAGCGGCCAGAAGCTTGAGCGCTTCTTCATTGGTCAGGTCGACACCGTGATTGCGCGCCGCGAAAGCCAGCAGGCGATACAGCGCACCGGAGTCGAGCAGGCACCAGCCGAGTTTCCTGGCCAGCAATCCGGCAACCGTGCCCTTTCCGGAACCGCTGGGTCCGTCGATGGTAATAACAGGAGCTTTGATTTTCACTTTTTGTCCTCTTGCGCTACACGCATGCCAACTTGAGCGCACAGCGCCAGAAAATGGGGAAACAATGCGGCGGCATCCGCGCACGCCTGGATACGGATGGGTGCCGAAGCCCTCAACGATGCAACGCGAAACGCCATGACGATACGCTGATCACCGCGAGCATCCACCTCGCCGCCACCCGGCACACCGCCTTCGATAATGATGCCATCCAGCACGGGCTCGGCCTCGATGCCGAGCACCAGCAAACCGTCAGCCATCAGCCTGACGCACTCCGACTCGTCGGCTTGCAGAGCCTGCGCGCCGCGCAGAATGGTACGCCCTTCTGCACAGGCTGCGGCAACAAGAAGCACCGGAAATGCATTCAGCGCCAGCGGCACCAGTGCTTCCGGGATGTCAGCGCCTTTGAGCCGGGCCGAGCGAACATGCAGGTCAGCGACCGTTTCATCCGCCAGCTTGCGGACGTTCTGCAGCACGATATCGCCGCCCATCAGGCGCAAAATATCGATCGCACCCTCGCATGAGGAACTGACGGGAACGTCCTCCAGCAGCAGGTCGCAGCCTTCACTGATCGACGTCGCGACCATGAACAGCACCGCTGACGTCAAATCTACCGGCCCTTTGATGCGATGACTGACACCCTCCGCAGGCCCGCCGTGAACTGCACGAGGCTCGCCAGCGGCGCTATCGACACGGGCACGGCTGGCGAGAATTCTGCCGAAGTGCTCCCTCGCGGCGCGTGCACGGGTAAATACATCCATCAACTGCGCGCCATCACCGGCATCCACCGCGTCACGCAAGGCGTCGAGATCGGTGCGAAAGCTGTCCAGAGTGCGCAGTACGGCATCACGGTTGGCCATGAAAATGTCGTGCCACATGGTCGGATCGCTGCCTGCGATGCGCGTGAAGTCACGAAACCCGCCTGCGGCATACCTGAATATGTCCAGGTTTTCGTTGCGCTTGGCCAGCGAATCGACCAGACCGAATGCCAGCAGATGCGGCAGATGGCTGGTGGCAGCCAGCACCTCGTCGTGGCGCTCGACCTGCATGTGCTCTACGTCGGCCCCAAGGGCTGACCACAACTGGTCGACAATCGCCACCGCCTGGGAATCGGTTTCAGCCAGCGGCGTGAGAATGACCTTATGACGACGAAACAGCGCCGCATTGGAGGCCTCGACGCCGCTCTGCTCGGAACCGGCAATCGGATGGCCAGGCACGAAGCGCGACGGCATGTGCCCGAACGCCTGACGTGCAGCCCTCACCACATTGCCTTTGGCGCTGCCGACGTCGGTCAGGATTGCATGACCCAGATCGATCGGCGCCAGCAGCCCAAGCAGCTTTTCCATGGCCAGTATCGGCACCGCCAGTTGAATCACGTCCGCGCCACGGCAGGCGGTGGCAAGGTCAGCCTCACAACGGTCCACGACCCCCAGCTCGACCGCCAGCTGTCGCGACTGCGGATCGAGGTCGACGCCGACCACCTCGCGACACAGGCCGCTTTCGCGCACACCCTTGGCAAATGAACCACCGATCAGCCCGAGTCCGACGACCACCAGACGACCGATCACCGGCCGTACCGACGGCTCTGCAATCACATCAACCACGCGAACACACCTGACAGCCCGGCAAGGTAAAAAACATACGAATCATGGACCGCACCCTCAGAGAACCGCCTTCGGGTAAGAACCCAACACCTTCAAGGCGACGGCTTCGCTGCTGATTTGCTCCAGCACGGCCTTGACCAGCGGATCCTTGTGATGGCCGACGAAGTCAATGAAGAACACGTAGGTCCACTTGCCGCTGCGCGAAGGACGGGTCTCGATACGCGTCAGGTCCAGGCCATTCTCGTGAAACGGCACCAGCAGCTCGTGCAGCGCGCCGGGCTTGTTGCTCATCGACACAATAATGGACGTCTTGTCATCGCCGGTCGGCGGGACTTCCTGATTGCCGATAATGAGAAAGCGCGTGGAATTGTCTGGACGATCTTCGATCTTTTCTGCCAGACGGGTCAGGCCATACAGACCTGCCGCCATATCGCCGGCGATGGCCGCCGAGTTCCACTCGCCCTTGACCCGCTTGGCGGCTTCGGCGTTGCTGGCAACGGCGACGCGCTCGACATTCGGGTAATGGGCATCCAGCCATTTACGGCACTGAGCCAGTGACTGGGCATGAGAATAGATGCGCGTGATGCTTTCCGTCTTGGTGCTTTCGCCCACCAGCAGATGGTGGTGAATGCGCAATTCGACTTCGCCGCAGATCACCATGTCGTGTTCAAGAAAGCTGTCGAGGGTGTGATTGACCGCGCCTTCGGTGGAGTTTTCCACCGGAACCACGCCGAAATTCACAGCACCGGCGACCACTTCGCGAAACACTTCGTCAATTGCAGCCATCGGCAGACTGATGACGGCGTGGCCGAAATGCTTCATCGCAGCGGCCTGGGTGAACGTCCCCTCAGGGCCAAGATAGGCAACCTTGAGCGGCTGTTCCAGCGCCAGGCAGGAAGACATGATTTCGCGGAACAGACGCGCCATTTCTTCGTTGCTCAACGGTCCGCGATTGCGTTCCATGACTCGCCTGAGCACCGCAGCTTCGCGCTCCGGACGATAGAACACAGGCACTTCGCCTTCAGCCAGCGAGGACATCTTGACCCTGGCCACTTCCTGGGCACAGCGGGCACGCTCACTGATCAGTTCCAGAACCTTCTCATCGAGGCTGTCGATACGGACGCGAAGCGCCTTGAGTTCTTGCTCGGACATCAGCCGTGCTCCTTCTCGAAGTCTTTCATGTAGGCCACCAGCGCGTTGATAGCGTTGATATCGATTGCGTTGTAGATGGATGCACGCATGCCACCCACCGAGCGATGGCCCTTGAGGTTAAGCAGGCCGTTTGCATCGGCACCGGCCAGGAACGGCTTGTCGAGACGATCGTCAGCCAGACGGAACGGAACGTTCATCCACGAACGATCAGGCTTGTTGATCGGGTTGCTGTACAGCTCGCTGGCGTCGATGAAGTCATACAGCGTGCGCTGCTTGATTTCGTTGCGCTTGCCGATCGCTTCGACACCGCCCTGCTCTTTCAGCCATTCGAACACCAGCCCGGACAGGTACCAGGCCAGGGTCGGCGGCGTGTTGTACATCGAGCCATTGTCGGCCGCGACCTTGTAGTCGAGCATGGTCGGGCACAGCGAGCGCGCGCGGCCCAGCAGGTCTTCGCGAATGATCACCACCACGATGCCGCTGGGGCCGATGTTCTTCTGAGCGCCGGCGTAAATCATGCCGAAACGCGAGATATCCAGCGGACGCGAGAGGATGTCCGAAGACATGTCGGCCACCAGGGGCACGTCGCCGGTTTCCGGAATCCAGTTGAATTCCAGGCCGCCAATGGTTTCGTTTGGCGCGTAGTGGACGTAAGCCGCGTCCTTGGACAGCTTCCACTCGTTCTGGCCGGGAATCGCAAAGTAATCGTAGGCCTTGGCGCTGGCCGCGACGTTGATTGCGCCGTAACGCGACGCCTCGTCGATAGCCTTCTGCGACCAGATGCCGGTGTCGATGTAATCAGCCTTGCCGTTTTCAGGCAGCAGGTTCAGCGCAATCTGGGCGAACTGCTGGCTGGCACCGCCTTGCAGGAACAACACTTTGTAATTCGAAGGAATGGACAGCAGGTCACGCAGATCCTGCTCGGCCTTGGTGGCAATGGAGACGAACTCATCACTGCGGTGGCTCATTTCCATGACGGAAAGGCCTTTGCCATGCCAGTCGAGGAGTTCCGCCTGGGCACGCAGCAGAACAGCTTCAGGAAGCGCAGCAGGACCTGCGCAGAAGTTAAAGGCTCGCTTGCTCATATCCACTCTCGTCAAATACGTTGGGTCTGTACGCGCTTGTTTCTGGTTGCTTGCCACGAGCAGACAGACGCCGCAGCGACTGGCAGCTCCTTGCGGGAATCTTGATCCGGCCGCCGGGCTGGCCGAATGCTGCAAGGGCTGGACTTGCCTGGAATGCAGATGCATGCACAGACGAGCCAGCCCTTACCTGATTTACGTTACCGTTTAGTTCTGTGGTTCGTCTTCGTCTGACGCAGCATCCGCCTGCAGGTCTTCACCGGCATCGTCCACTTCAGCGGCATCGACGATCACGCCGTCGACAAGCTCACCCTCAAGCTCTTCGCCTTCGACTTCCGACGGCTCCTGAACACGCTCCAGACCAACCAGCTTCTCGTCGCTGGCCAGCTTGATCAGGGTAACGCCCTGGGTGTTACGACCCAGACTGGAGACTTCGCCGACGCGGGTACGAACCAGCGTGCCCTGGTCGGAAATCAGCATGATTTCTTCGCCATCGAGCACCTGAACCGCGCCGACCAGACGGCCGTTACGCTCGTTGCTGACCATGGCGATGACGCCCTGACCGCCGCGCTTGTACTCAGGGAACTCGGAAATGGCCGTACGCTTGCCGTAGCCGCGCTCGGAAGCGGTCAGAATCTGGCTGCCTTCTTCCGGGATCAGCATCGAAATCAGCTTTTGCCCTTCTGGCAGACGCATACCACGAACACCGCGGGCGGTACGGCCCATGGCGCGTACGTCGGATTCCTTGAAGCGGGTCACCTTGCCACCGTCGGAGAACAGCATGATTTCCTGCTCGCCATCGGTAATGGCTGCAGAGATCAGGATGTCGCCCTCGTCCAGTTCGAGGGCGATGAGGCCCGAGCTGCGCTGACGGCTGAATGCAACCAGCGGGGTCTTCTTGACGGTACCGTTGGCGGTGGACATGAAGATGAACGGAGCCTTCTTCTTGTCGGCAGCCTTGATACGGGCCTTGCGCTCTTCTTCGGTCTCGCTGCTGTTTTCCGCGTCGTCCAGCTCGCCTTCCAGGGCTTCGCCTTCTTCATCGGCACGCTTGCGCATGGCTTCGAGATCGACCGGCAGCATGGTGGTGATGTATTCGCCGTCGCTCAACGGCAACAGGTTGACCAGCGGACGACCACGGGCAGCGCGGGACGCTTCCGGAATCTCGTAGGTCTTGAGCCAGTAGACCTTGCCCTTGCTGGAGAACATCAGCAGCGTGGTGTGGCTGTTGGCGACCAGCAGGTGAGCGATGTAGTCCTCATCCTTGATGCCGGTGGC
Source organism: Pseudomonas sp. SZ57 (assembly GCF_009495975.1). Classification (NCBI taxonomy): domain Bacteria; kingdom Pseudomonadati; phylum Pseudomonadota; class Gammaproteobacteria; order Pseudomonadales; family Pseudomonadaceae; genus Pseudomonas; species Pseudomonas sp. SZ57. The sequence goes on from NZ_WIBD01000023.1 coordinate 31,290, forward strand.
CGACTTGCCCTTGCCGCCGCGACGCTGAGCCTGATAGACCGCCAATGGCTGAGTCTTGGCATAGCCGCCGTGGGAAATAGTGACGACACGCTCTTCTTCGGTGATCAGGTCACCCAGCGTCAGGTCCAGACGCGCATCGAGAATTTCGGTGCGACGGGCATCGCCGTATTCGGAGCGGATCAGTTCCAGCTCTTCGCGGATCACTTCCATCAGGCGCGTTGCGCTGTTCAGGATGCGGATCAGCTCGCCGATCTGATTGAGGATTTCCTGGTACTCGCCCAGCAGCTTCTCGTGCTCGAGACCGGTCAGGCGGTGCAGACGCAGCTCCAGAATGGCCTGAGCCTGTTCCGGCGACAGGAAATACTTGCCTTCACGCAGACCGTATTGCGGATCGAGGTTCTCGGGGCGGCACGAATCGGCACCGGCACGCTCGACCATCTCGACCACTGCGCTCGACTCCCAAGGCGTCTTGATCAACGCTTCCTTGGCTTCGGCAGGTGTCGGAGAGGCCTTGATGAGGGCGATGACCGGATCGATGTTGGACAGCGCAACGGCCTGACCTTCAAGGATGTGGCCACGCTCGCGCGCTTTGCGCAGTTCGAAGACGGTACGACGGGTCACCACTTCGCGGCGGTGACGAACGAAGGCTTCCAGCAGATCCTTGAGGTTCAGAATGCGCGGACGACCGTCGATCAGGGCAACGATGTTGATACCGAAAACGCTTTGCAGCTGGGTCTGGGCGTAGAGGTTGTTGAGGATAACCTCAGGCACTTCGCCGCGACGCAGCTCGATGACCACGCGCATACCGTCCTTGTCGGACTCGTCGCGCAGTTCGGTGATGCCTTCGAGTTTCTTTTCCTTGACCAGCTCGGCGATCTTCTCGATCAGACGTGCCTTGTTCAGCTGGTAAGGCAGCTCGGTGATGACGATCTGCTGGCGACCGCCCACCTTGTCGATGTCTTCGACGATGGAGCGGGCACGCATGTAAATGCGTCCACGGCCCGTGCGATAGGCTTCGATGATGCCGGCGCGACCGTTGATGATCGCCGCGGTCGGGAAATCCGGACCGGGGATGTATTGCATCAACTCGTCGATCGTCAACTCGGGGTTGTCGATCAGTGCCAGGCAACCGTCGATGACTTCACCGAGGTTGTGCGGCGGAATGTTGGTCGCCATGCCCACAGCGATACCGCTGGAACCGTTGACCAGCAGGTTGGGAATACGGGTCGGCATGACCGCCGGGATCATCTCGGTGCCGTCGTAGTTCGGCACCCAGTCCACGGTTTCCTTGTGCAGGTCGGCCAGCAGCTCGTGCGCCAGCTTGGTCATGCGCACTTCGGTGTATCGCATGGCGGCAGCGTTGTCGCCGTCGACCGAACCGAAGTTGCCCTGACCGTCTACCAGCAGGTAGCGCAGCGAGAATGGCTGAGCCATACGAACGATGGTGTCGTACACGGCGGTGTCGCCGTGCGGGTGATACTTACCGATCACGTCACCAACCACACGGGCGGATTTCTTGTACGGCTTGTTCCAGTCGTTACCCAGCTCGCTCATTGCGAACAACACGCGCCGGTGCACGGGCTTCAAGCCATCGCGTGCATCGGGCAGTGCGCGACCGACGATTACGCTCATTGCGTAGTCGAGGTAGGACTGCTTCAGCTCGTCTTCGATATTGACCGGGAGGATTTCTTTGGCCAGTTCGCCCATGAGAAGCCTGATTCCTTTTTCTGGTGAAACCTCGCAAACCCATTCGGGGTATACGAAGCTCGCCGCTGCCAGCATGTGCAGGGCAGCGACTTACGACAAATCAACGAGTTATGCCATGAATCTACGCAGCGTGGGCGACCACAATCAGTGTCCCCGATAACCGCCGGATATTACCACAATCGCCGAGGCGCTCACATCCTTTGCAGGCGCTGAAAGCAAGCCACAGACACATAACACGCCTGAGAAACGCTTACAGGCCCGTCCAGCCGCATTGCACAGCGGCGAAGGGTCGGGCCTGTCGACCTCAGTGGAGGTGTTTACGGCTCATCAATTGAGCCATGCGCGCGGTATCGGGACGCTCGACGATGCCCTTTTCGGTCACGATGGCGTCGATCAGGTCTGCCGGCGTCACATCGAACACCGGGTTGAATGCCTCGACTTCGGCGCCTACCCGCTGACCGCCCACTTCAAGCAGTTCGCGGCCGTCGCGCTCTTCGATGATGATGTCGTCGCCACTGGCCATGTCCATGTCGATGGTCGAGCTCGGTGCGACCACCATGAAGCGCACCCCGTGGTGCATGGCGGCAACAGCGAGCTGATAGGTACCGATCTTGTTCGCCACGTCGCCGTTGGCGGTGATGCGGTCGGCGCCAACGATGACCCAGGTGATGCCCTTGGTGCGCATCAGGTGCGCGGCGGCGGAATCTGCGTTCAGGGTCACCGGGATGCCTTCATTGGCCAGCTCCCATGCGGTCAGACGCGAGCCCTGCAGCCAGGGCCGGGTTTCGTCGGCGTAGACCCGCTCGATCATGCCTTCCAGATGCGCCGCACGGATCACGCCCAGCGCCGTGCCAAAGCCCCCAGTGGCCAGCGCCCCGGTATTGCAGTGGGTGAGCACCGTCTGCAGATTGCCCTGATGCTTGCGGATCAGGTCGGCGCCCAGCTGCGCCATAGTCAGATTGGCCTCGCGGTCGCTCAGGTGAATCGCCACGGCTTCGGCCTCAAGGGCCGCCAGTGGGTCATCGCCGTCCTTGACGCGCATCAGACGATCACGCATCCGGTTCAGCGCCCAGAACAGATTCACTGCCGTCGGGCGCGAATCGGCCAGCAACTGCAAGTCCTCTTCCAGCGCCGGATACCAGTCTGCACCTTGCGCGATACGCGCACGTGCGGCCAGCACCGCACCATAGGCAGCACTGATGCCGATAGCGGGCGCGCCGCGCACGACCATCGTGCGAATCGCTTCGGCGACTCCCTCGGCGGTGGTATAGCGGTGCCAGACTTCCTCGAACGGCAGTACCCGCTGGTCCAGCAGGTACAGAGCGTCGTCTCGCCAATCGATGGCCTTAACTTTCTCTGCAGCCAACATTCGATCGCGCATCGCCAACTCCATCTTGAACATCCGAAACCCAGCATCAAAAGCCGCTGATTATAGCGAGCCGCCTGCGAAGACGCTCGGGTATACTTCGTCATCAACGTAATAAACGATGGAAACCTTCTCATGCCGAACGCTACAGCACCGCTCGACCTTTTGCTCCTGCCCGCCTGGCTGGTGCCGGTCGAGCCCGCAGGCGTCGTGCTCAAGGACCACGGCATCGGCATCCGCGATGGCTGTATCGTCTATATCGGTCCACGCGCCGAAGCGCTGCGGCAAAACGCCGTGCAGGTGCAGGAACTGCCCGGCATGCTGCTCAGCCCCGGCCTGATCAACGCCCACGGCCATGCGGCGATGACCCTGTTTCGCGGGCTGGCCGACGACCTGCCACTGATGACCTGGCTGCAGGACCACATCTGGCCTGCCGAAGGCAAGTGGGTGGATGAAGACTTCGTACGTGACGGCACAGACCTGGCCATCGCCGAGCAGCTCAAGGGCGGCATCACCTGTTTCTCCGACATGTACTTCTACCCCAAGGTGGCCGCCGAACGCGTCCACGCCAGCGGCATGCGTGCGCAGATCACCGTCCCGGTGCTGGATTTTCCGATTCCAGGTGCCCACACCACGGCTGAAGCCCTGCACAACGGCATCGAACTGTTCAACGACCTCGCTCACCATCCACGCATCAAGATCGCCTTCGGCCCGCATGCGCCCTATACCGTGAGCGATGAGAACCTGGAGAAGGTCCGGGTGATTGCCGACGAGTTGGACGCCACGATCCAGATGCACGTCCACGAGACCGCATTTGAAGTCGAGCAGGCTGTCGAACAGCGCCAGGAACGCCCTCTTGCCCGCCTCAACCGACTGGGCATGCTCGGGCCGCGCTTCCAGGCCGTGCACATGACGCAGATCAGCGACGACGATCTGGCCCTGCTGGTGGAAAGCAATACCAGCGTCATTCATTGCCCGGAATCCAATCTAAAGCTGGCCAGCGGTTTCTGCCCGGTCGAGCGACTGTGGCAGGCGGGTGTGAACGTTGCAGTGGGCACCGACGGCGCCGCCAGCAACAATGACCTGGACCTGCTCGGCGAAACCCGCACCGCCGCCTTGCTGGCCAAGGCTGTTGCCGGTTCGGCCACGGCGCTGGATGCACACCGCGCGTTGCGCATGGCGACGCTGAACGGCGCTCGCGCCCTGGGTATTCAGGCCGAGACCGGCTCGCTGGAGATCGGCAAGGCGGCGGACATGGTCGCTTTCGACCTGTCGGGTCTGGCCCAGCAACCGATCTACGACCCGGTATCGCAGCTTATATATGCCACTGGCCGCGATTGCGTCAGCCATGTCTGGGTGGCCGGCAAGCAATTGCTCGACGCTCGCCAGCTGACTCGTATGGATGAACACGCTCTGCGCGACACCGCGATTGCGTGGGGCCAGCGTATTTCCGGTAAAGCCGAATAATTCGATTCGGACCGAACACATGCCAGTCAGGCTTATCTATAAGCCTGACTGATGAAAAGAATTTTGAGTTCAAGAGGGACACCCATGAGCAACGTCGACCGCGCAGAAATCGCCAAATTCGAGGCCCTGGCCCATCGCTGGTGGGACCGCGAAAGCGAATTCAAGCCGCTGCATGACATCAACCCGCTGCGCGTCAACTGGATCGACGAGCGTGTCGGCCTGGCGGGCAAGAAGGTGCTGGACGTCGGCTGCGGCGGCGGCATCCTCAGCGAGGCGATGGCCCTGCGCGGCGCCACGGTGACCGGCATCGACATGGGCGAAGCGCCGCTGGCCGTCGCGCAGCTGCATCAGCTCGAATCGGGTGTCAGCGTTGAGTATCGACAGATCACCGCCGAGGACATGGCCGAAGAAATGCCCGAGCAATACGATGTAGTGACCTGCCTGGAAATGCTCGAGCACGTGCCGGACCCCTCCTCGGTGATCCGCGCCTGCTATCGCATGGTCAAGCCAGGCGGCCAGGTGTTCTTCTCGACCATCAACCGCAACCCGAAAGCCTATCTGTTCGCGGTGGTCGGCGCCGAATACATCCTCAACCTGCTGCCACGCGGCACCCACGACTTCAAGAAATTCATCCGCCCTTCCGAGCTGGGCGCCTGGAGCCGTGACGCCGGCCTGCAGGTCAAGGACGTCATCGGCCTGACCTACAACCCGCTGACCAAGCATTACAAGCTGACCTCCGACGTCGGCGTCAACTACATGATCCAGACCCTGCGGGAGGCATGACAGATGCGCCTGAGAGCGGTTTTATTCGACATGGACGGCACCTTGCTCGACACCGCACCGGACTTCATCGCCATTGCCCAGGCGATGCTCGCCGATCGCAACCTGCCTGCGGTACCGGACAAACTGATCCGCGATGAAGTTTCCGGCGGCGCCAGAGCCATGGTCGCGGCCAGCTTTGCGATGTCCCCCGAAGACCCACAATTCGAGGCGTTGCGTCTGGAGTTTCTGGAACGCTATCAGCGTGACTGCGCCGTCCACAGCAAACTGTTCGACGGCATGGACGAACTGCTGGCCGACATCGAGAAGGCTGGTCTGATCTGGGGTGTGGTGACCAACAAACCGGTGCGCTTCGCTCAGCCCATCATGGAGCGCCTCGGCCTGGCGGAACGCTCGGCGCTACTGATCTGCCCGGACCATGTCACACACAGCAAGCCACACCCGGAACCGATGATTCTGGCCTGCCGGATGCTTGACCTGGACCCGGCCAGCGTTCTGTTCGTAGGCGACGATCTGCGCGACATCGAGTCCGGGCGCGACGCTGGCACAAAGACCGCCGCCGTGCGCTACGGCTACATCCACCCCGACGACAACCCCGACCACTGGGGCGCCGACGTGGTGGTCGATCATCCGCTGGAATTGCGCAAGGTGCTGGATAACGCACTGTGCAGTTGCTGAACGAGGCTCTACATGTTTGATTACTCCGCGCACCCGGAACTGCTCAAGGGCCGGATCATTCTGGTTACCGGCGCCGCTCGCGGCATCGGTGCCGCAGCCGCCAAAGCCTACGCAGCACATGGCGCCACCGTCCTGCTGCTGGGCAGGACCGAAGCCAGCCTGGCGCAGGTCCATGACGAGATAAAAGCAGCAGGCCAGCCGCAGCCGCAGCCGCTGGTCATACCCTTCGATCTGCAAAGCACCGACCCTGCGCAGTACCACGCGCTGGCGACCATGATCGAGCGCACAGTCGGCCGTCTTGACGGGCTGCTGCACAACGCCTCGATCATCGGCCCGCGTACCTCAGTGGAGCACCTGCCCGGCGAAGACTTCATGCAGGTTATGCACGTCAACGTCAATGCCACCTTCATGCTCACACAGGCACTGCTGCCGCTGCTTCAGCGTTCGGAGGATGCGTCGATAGCCTTCACCTCCAGCAGCGTGGGCCGCAAGGGGCGCGCGCAATGGGGCGCTTACGGCGTATCGAAGTTTGCCACCGAAGGCCTGATGCAAACCCTCGCTGACGAGCTGGAAGGCGTCAGCACGGTCCGCACCAACAGCATCAACCCAGGCGCGACCCGTACCGGCATGCGCGCGCAGGCCTACCCGGACGAAAACCCGCAGAACAATCCGGCACCTGACGAGATCATGCCGGTCTATCTGTACCTGATGGGGCCGGACAGCAAAGGCATCAATGGGCAGGCATTGAATGCCCAGTGAAGGGGGAAGGCCGTCGTGACGGAAAACCGTCAAAAAGGCTGTTTCGAGCGGCTTTTCAAGTCAAGGAATTGCCGATCCGGGGCCACTGTCAGAGAGATGGCGTCAGCTAAACCACTGATTTTAATAAGTCTGGCCAAAAATGAACCGAATGGCACCACGTCCCCTCTAACCCAGCCAAGCCAGCAATATGTGCTGAGGAGCGAAGAGATGAATTTTCCTACCCAGACCCATGCAATCGACTTCGATACGGCTGAACTGCAGCGCCTGGGTTTTAGAAATCGACCTGACGCCGTGCTTCCACCCCCGTCACTGCCCGAACTGATCTACCAGCTTGGACGACAATTGCAGACCAGTCTTGAAGCCGAGCGGATACTGACCCTGTTCTTTCAAGGCGTACAACGGTTTCTGCCATTGAGCGGTCTGATGTATCGACATATCGAAAGCGACTTGCAGCTGCGTCTGGGCGAGATGTCATCCGACAGCGCCAGTTTTCACCTGCGTCACGAAGGCAAATGCATCGGCGAACTGGAGTTCCAGGGCGCCAGGCCATTCGACACGCGGCAACTGAGCGACCTCGAATCCCTGCTGGTCTGCCTGGTGTATCCGCTGCTGAATGCGCTGCTGTACCGCATTGCCACACAAACTGCCCTGCGTGACCCGCTGACCAGCACCGGCAACCGCATCGCCATGGATCAGGGCCTGGCCCGTGAAATCGAAATTTCACGTCGCCACAAGCAACCCCTGTCCCTGCTGATGCTGGATATCGACCACTTCAAGAAAGTGAATGATGAATACGGTCATCACACCGGTGACGATGTGCTGAAAACCGTCGCGCAGAGCCTGAAAGCGCAACTGCGCAATATCGATCGGGTGTTCCGCTATGGCGGTGAAGAGTTCGTAGTGATTCTGTCCAACACCGGCGCCGATTCTGCCGAACTGATTGGCAAGCGGCTGTGCCAGGCCGTGCGTAATCTCGAGTTTCGCGAGCTTAGCCCGGCATTGACCATGACTGTCAGCCTGGGTTGCTCGACACTGCTGCCGACTGAGACAGCCGACAGCCTGCTGCGCCGTGCCGATAATGCGCTGTACGTCGCCAAGCGCGAAGGCCGCAATCGTATCGCCATGGCCAGCTAGCTCTCTCTCCCGCCTTCTCGCCCGTCCCTACGCCTCCAGCGCGGCAACACGTCCTCGCGGCTTGACCCTGTCCAGCTGCATGCAACGCTCAAGAAACAGGTGCATGTAGTCGTAGCTTTTAGTAACGGCCTGACGCAGCTCGGCCTGCAATTGCACACTCGGCTTGTTACCCACCAGCGTACAAATGATCTCGAGCGCCTCCCAAGGGTGCGCGTCGTCGTACTGTGCATGCATCTTGAGCCACTTCATGGCTTTCTTGCGGGTCTCTTCAGGAAAGGCTTCGGCGTACACACCGCTGGAGCAGACCACGGCAGACCATTCGCCGGTCGCCCCCTCAATGGCGTAGTTGGTAGCCGCCATCGCCACGGCCAGCGAATCCGATGAGCTGGTCTGCCAGCACCAGTGGCTCAGCGCGTGCAACTCGGGCGCTACCCGTTGATCGTGCAAGTCTTCAAGCGTCACCCCATGGGCCGCACACCAGTTCACCCAGTAGTCGGCATGATTGAGTTCGACGCGGATATTGCGCATCAGCCAGCGGCGCGCCATGTCTTCACCCGGGTGACGACCGAAACGGGTCTTGGTGAGGTTCTTGGCCATGTACACGGCAAATTGCTCGACGACTGGCCACCCGCCGATCAGGTAATGGCGCATGATCTGCGGACTCAACTTTGCGTCACGCATCTGCTGGTACAGCTCGTGCTCGACCACCCGTGCTTTTGCAGCGCTGCAATCCTTGATCAACTGCTGCGCCCAGGCCGGATAACTGCTGGCTTCCATGAGCGGACCGGTTCTTTCGAAAGCGTCGATCACTGGGGTATCTCCTTATGAGGGTTTCAACTGATTAACGTAGCGTTCCTGGCGCGCCGAACATCAGGGGGTCAGGCCGTACGGGCTGAATATAAAGACTCTCGCAAGTGAACAATTCAGGGCGGGAAATCAGATAGCCCTGTGCAAAATCCACGCCCATTTCCTGCAACGCAGATTCGATCTGCGGCGTTTCAACGTACTCTGCAATGGTGCGTTTGCCCATGACATGACCGATATTATTGATCACCTCGACCATAGCCTTATTGATCGGATTGTCGAGCATGTCCTTTACAAAACTGCCATCGATCTTGAGGAAATCCACCGGCAAATGCTTGAGATAGGCAAAAGACGACATGCCCGAGCAGAAATCATCAAGGGAAAACTGACAACCCAGGCCCTTCAACTCATTGATGAATCTGATCGCACTTTGCAGGTCGGCAATCGCACTGGTCTCGGTGATCTCGAAGCAGATCATCCCGGGCGATACGGCAAACGTCTTGAATTGCTGTTTCAGGTATTCGAGAAACGTATCATCGCCGATACTCGATCCAGACAAATTTATAGCACATAGCGCCTGAGGCACCTGATGCCGATCATCACTCTGGCACTGGGCTATGACTTTGAACACATTGTGCACCACCCACCTATCCAGCGTAGTCATGAGCCCGTAGCGCTCGGCGGCCGGAATGAAATTGTCCGGCACGACCATTCGTCCAGACTCGTCGCGCAGGCGCAGGAGGATTTCAATGTGTCGTACTTCGCCCGCTTCACCCTTTATCGAGGCGATTTCCTGCGCATAAAGGCAAAAGCGATTTTCGTCCATGGCCATGTGCAGCCGCTGTATCCAGGCCATCTCACCAAAACGCATCGACAGTGTCAGGTCATCCACACTGTAGGCCTGGACCCGGTTGCGACCTCTTTCCTTGGCCATATAACAGGCCATGTCGGCGGCAGACAATGACCCTTCCAGAGACGCAGGTGTGTCGCCGAGGTGCACCAGGCCAATACTGACGGTAGTCATGAATGGCCGACCTTTCCACATGAAATGCAAACGCTGCACCGCCTCGCGCAACGCCTCGGCAATATCGAGCGCCGTTTCGTCGGGGCAGTCGACCAGCAGCACGCCGAACTCGTCACCTCCCAACCGGGCCAGCGTATCCCCCTCGCGCAAGCCCTCCGGCAAGGCCCGACACAGCTGGCGCAGCAGTTCATCGCCCGCCGCATGACCACCGGTATCATTGACCAGCTTGAACTGGTCCAGATCGAGAAACATCAGGCAATGGCTCCGGCCCTGACCGCAGTCTTCGTCGAGCACGCACTGCAAACGGCGTTCGAATTCGCTGCGGTTGACCAGGCCGGTCAGCGGATCGTGGGCAGCCTGCCAGGACAGATCGGCGATGTACTGCTGCTCCTGGGTCATGTCATGCAGCACCAGCACCGCGCCACTGATCACGCCTTCGGTGTAGATCGGCGTGCCGACCAGCGCGACGGACACCGTGCTGCCATCAAGGCGCTGGATCAGCTTGCTGTTGGCGCTGCCACCCTTGAGCTTGCCGGCGATGATCTGCTCGACCAGCGTTGACTGGTCTTTCTGATCGTTTTCATCCAGCAGATTGAACAGCGCAGCCAGCGGAAGCCCGCTGGCCTGATTGGCTTTCCAGTGGGTGAGGCCCTCGGCGGCCGGGTTCATGTAGACGATGGCACCGGCCACATCGATGGTGATCACCCCGTCGCCGATGGACTCCAGCGTGATCTGCGCCCGCTCCTTCTCCAGTTGCAGGGCGTCGGCAAACACGCGGCGCTGGACGATCAGACGACGCACCCGCAGCAGCGCCAGAAGAATCAATATCACGGCGGTGACCAGATTGACCGCTATCAACAGGTTGAGGATCAGCCTGGAGCCTTCGCCCAGCGCATCACTGAACGCGCGCGCAGCAGGCGTGACGCCTTCATTGATGACATTGATCTGCTCGCGCCATTGATCGACCTCGGCGGCGCTCACAGCGCCCTGCCCGACCCGCTCATGAATATGCCGCGCAAGCTCATCGAGCTGCATGAGATAGCCGTCACCCACTTCCCAGAAGTGAATAACCTGCTTCATGAAGCTGAAGCTGTGGAAATTCAGGTACATCCAGATGATGCCGTTTACGTCATCGGGGTGATTGCCGCCCTGAATGATTCCACTTCTGGCATCGGCCAGGGACGGATTGGGCTGATCGAGGGCCCTGCGTAGCGCGTGGCCGCCCTGAGGTACGGAAAAGGCTTTTTGATACTTGAGGTAGTCACGCTCGTCATGCCGGTTGGCGTACAGGCTCAGGTAGTGGATAGCGTCCTTTTGCCCCTTGGACCAGAGACTCTCCCCCGCCACATAGCTGCGCACGGCAGACATGGTGTAGAGACTGACGCATCCCAGCAACGCCTGAAACAGCGCGACAGCAATGAAAGGCCACACAATGCCCAACAGACGGGGCTTGGAGAAGATCCATGGTTGCTTCATGGGTTTCACGTCACCACATGCCTGAATAAACGTCTAGCGCAGAGACTAGGCTAAATTCGCCCTTGAGGGCAGGTGATTCTCCCGCAATCGGGCCAACCTGTGCGCTGATCGAGGCTTCGCGCATCAGATTTGTTGCAAATGTCCGTACAGTTTGGCGTACAGACCTCCATCGGCAATCAGCTGCTGATGGTCACCGTCTTCCACGATACGCCCGCCGTCGAACACCAGTACACGGTCCGCCTGCTTCACGGCCGACAGGCGATGGGCAATGATCAGCGTCGTACGGCTGCGCAGAAAACGTGCGAGCGCCTGATGCAGGTTGTACTCGGTGGCCGCGTCCAGCGCCGAGGTGGCCTCATCGAGGATCACCACCTTGGGGTCGGACAGCACCATGCGGGCGATGGCCATGCGCTGGCGCTGGCCGCCCGACATTCTGACTCCGGAGCGTCCGACCACGCTGTCCAGGCCCTGTGGCAGATCGCGTATAGCAGGGTCGAGTTGCGCAACCTCCAGCGCGCGCCAGCAGTCTTCATCGCTGCAGTCACGGCCCATGGTCAGGTTGGCGCGCACGGTGTCATTGAACAGGGCTGGATGCTGCAGCACCACGGCGACGTTCTCGCGCACAGTCTCCAGGCCGATATCCTGCTGGCTGACGCCGCCAAAACGGATCACCCCGGTACGCGCCGTATAGAGACCCAGCAGCAACTGCACCAAGGTGCTCTTGCCGCCGCCGCTGGCACCGACAATGGCGACCTTTTCTCCCGGCGCGATGTTCAGGTTCAACTGGTCCAGCACCAGGTCTTCGCCATAGCCGAAGGTCAGGCCACGCACCTCGACCCCTACGGTTTCCTTGCCTTCGAACGGGTCGGTGCCACCGGCATATTGCGGCTCGTCGGCACGCGCCAGCAGCTCGTTGATGCGCGTCAGCGCCCCGCCCGCCGCGTAGTAGGCGTATTGCAGGTTCAGCAGTTGCTCGACCGGCGTCATCATGAACCACAGGTAGCTGAACACCGCGAGCATCTGCCCGATGGACAGGTCCGAGAACAGCACCGTAAGCATTGCCGCGGCGCGAAAGATATCGATACCGAACTGGAACAGCAGCCCGCTGGCACGGCCCGAGGCGTCGCTTTTCCATTGTGAATTGATTGCGTAGTCACGCACTTCCTGCGCACGCACGCCCAGGCGCCCCAGAAAGAAGCCTTGTCGGTTCCCTGCCCTGACTTCCTGTATCGCATCCAGCGTCTCGCTCAGTGCCTGGGTGAACCGCGACGTGCTGTCGTTCTCCAGCTTCTTGAGGTGCTTGACGCGCTTGCCCAGTTTCACCGTGAGCAGAATGACCAGCGGGTTGAACAGCATGATCAGCAGCGCCAGCTTCCAGTGCATCCACATCAGAATGCCCGCAGTGCCTGCCAGGGTCAGCGTGGCCACCAACAGGCGACTGAGGGTTTCACCGACGAACTTGTCCAGCGTATCCAGATCGGTGACCAGGTGCGTGGTCACCGTGCCGCTGCCCAGGCTTTCGTATTCGCGCAGGGAAATGCGCTTGAGCCGCTCGATCAGCCGCAGCCGGATACGATAGACGATGTCCTTGGCCAGCCCGGCGAACAGCCGCGCCTGCAACACATTGAACACCAGCGCTCCGACCCGCAGCACCAGCGTTAACGACAGCATCAGGCCAATGTAGCCCGCCGCCTTTTGCCAGTTGCCAGGCAGCAGGTGATCCATGACCTTGAGCGCAGCATCGCCACGGCCCAGCAACACCTCGTCGACCAGCAACGGCAGCAGCAACGGGATAGGCACACTGCACAGTGTGGCCAGCACCGCGACACCGTTGGCCAGCCACAGGGACTTTTTATGCCGTAAGGCGAGACGACGGATCTCGGCCCAGCTCAATGCATCGCTGCGCGTGGCGTGCGGCTGTCGGGCAGCCTCAGGCACTTCATCATGCACTGGCTGCACGCTCCAGCCATCGACCCAGCAAGGGCGCAAGGCTGCTCAGCGGCTGATAACCGTTGGTCAGCAACGCCAGCTGACCGTTGCGCTCGGCCAGCAGGGTCGGGAAGCCGGCAATGCCCAGATCCTGTGCCCAGGCGAAATCGGCGGCGGTGGCCGCCTGCCGTTGCGGACTTTCGAACTCATCGGCAAATGCCTGACGCGACAGCCCCGTCTGCTCCGCGAGCTCAGCCAGCAATGACGGACGCGTTACGTCCCGGGCTTCGCTGTAGAACGCCCGCTGGATGAGTCCGACCAGTTGCCAGGCGCGATCCGGGTCCAGCTGCCGTGCCGCAGTCACGGCCAGGCAGGCAGGCGTGGTGTCGTAGACAAACCCTTCAGGCAGCGCACCTTCGCGACGAAACGGCTGGCCGGTGGCCTCTTCAACCGCCTGCCAGTGCTCAAGAATGTAACGACGCTTGGCCGGCTCCAGCGCCGCACCTTCGGAGCGCAGACCGCCCATGACCAGATGCAGCGGCACGCCCGCCGCCCGAGCCTGTTGCACCAACGCGTCGGCAACCGGAGCGAAGCCCCAGCACCAGGAGCACATCGGGTCCATGACATAGATCAGGCGGGCAGACATGGCTCAGGCCTCGGAAGGTAAACGATAGTTGCGACCGATCGGATGAGGCTGGTTACGTGCCTTGGCCAGTTCGATCTGCTTTTGCCGGTCGATGGCGCTGCGACGCGTCTTCTCGCTCAGCGAATCCCAGCAATGCGGGCAGCTGACGCCCGGCGAGTAATGCTCGCTGGCGCGGTCTTCGGCACTGATAGGCGTACGGCAGGCGTGGCACTGATCATAATCGCCTTCGGTCAGGTCGTGTCGCACCGTGACCCGATTGTCGAACACGAAACACTCGCCGCGCCAGTGACTTTCCTGCTCGGGGACCTCTTCCAGGTACTTGAGAATGCCGCCCTTGAGGTGATAGACCTCTTCAAAGCCCTCGCCGAGCATGTAACTCGACGCTTTTTCGCAGCGGATGCCACCGGTGCAGAACATGGCGACCTTCTTGTGTACTGCCGGGTCGAAATGCGCCTTGATGTATTCCGGAAACTCTCGAAACGACGTGGTCTTCGGGTCGATGGCGCCCTCGAAGGTGCCGATCGAGACTTCGTAATCGTTGCGGGTATCGATCAGCAGCACTTCCGGATCGCTGATCAGGTTGTTCCAGTCCTTGGGCTCGACGTACGTACCGACGCTCTTGTTCGGGTCGACGCCTTCGACGCCCAGGGTCACGATCTCTTTCTTGAGCTTGACCTTGGTGCGATAGAACGGCTGCTCGTCGCAGTAGGATTCCTTGTGGTCGATGTCGATCAGGCGCGGGTCGTTCTTCAACCACGCCATCAGGCCATCGATGCCTTCGCGACTGCCGGACACCGTGCCGTTGATGCCCTCGTCGGCGATCAACAGCGTGCCCTTGATGCCGTTGTCGATCATGGCCTGCAACAGCGGCTCGCGCAGTTCCACGTAATCGCTGAGGGTAACGAACTTGTACAGCGCAGCCACGACGATCGGCTGAGTCATCGGCTCTTGAGTCATGTATCTCTCCAGTGGCGACCCTCGCAAAGGGCCTACCGGGTAAAAAATTGCGGACCAAAAAAACGCACCGGCCAGGCGGCGCGGTGCGGATTCTAGCAAAAACCGGAGTACAGCAGGCAGCTCGGCGGGGCAATCGCCCCGGCAAGGGGGGCGGATCAGTAAAAAGCCCTGATCAATGCCCGCCGGCACAGGTAGGCGAAGCAGGCGCTGCACCGATCTTCGACCATTCTTCAGGCGTGTAAGTGTGCAACGCCAGTGCATGAAACTCGCCCATGAGCGGGCCCAGCGTGGCGTAAACCTTCTGGTGCCGCTTGACCGAGTTCAGGCCCTGAAACTGATCACTGACCAGAACAGCCTTGTAATGGGTCTGCTGACCACGACTGTGCATATGACTCTCGTCGAGCACTTGCAGGTGATGCGGTTGCAGCAGCGCAAGCGCCGACTCGATTCGTTGTTGCATGGTCATGATGGAAATCGCCTGTCAGGGCTTTTTGGCCGGAGCCGGAGCAGCTGCCTTGGCAGGTTCCAGTTCGGCAGTCATGTCAGCCAGCAGCTTGTTGACGACCGGAACAGCGCTTTCCAGCTTGCTCTGGGTCAGCTGGGCCGACTGCTGAGCCAGCTCAGGCATCTTGGTCATCA
Source organism: Pseudomonas sp. SZ57 (assembly GCF_009495975.1). Taxonomy (NCBI): domain Bacteria; kingdom Pseudomonadati; phylum Pseudomonadota; class Gammaproteobacteria; order Pseudomonadales; family Pseudomonadaceae; genus Pseudomonas; species Pseudomonas sp. SZ57. Next base: position 46,656 of record NZ_WIBD01000023.1, read on the forward strand.
CTTTCTTGCCCAGTGGCGACTGGTAGAACGCAACCAGATCCTTCAGCTCGCTTTCGGTGAAGTTGGCGGTGTACAGCTTGACCATCTCAGGCTTGAGCTTGTTCCAGCCAATGGCTTGGTCCAGAGCGGTGTTGGCCTTGGCCTGATAGGTTTCAAGCAGGGCTTTTTTCGACGCAGGTGCCTTGGTTTCAGCAAAACGCTGAGCGAACATCTGCTGAACCTGAGCGTAGACCGGAGCGCCCAGGCGATCGGCGTTGGCAAGCTTCAGGAACGTTTCGGCGCTCGCGTTGTGACTGGCGGTGTCGGCGAAGACCTGGCCGCTGGCACAGACCAGGGCTACCGCGGTACAAATGGCACGAAGACGGGTCATCGAGTTTCCTTATCTAGCAAACGAGGCATTACCCCAGGGCCGACCATTCTGCGCTTATCTGGGCTTTTGGCTCAACCCCCGGTTCACCCAGCGGTTAAAAAGCACTGCGCGGGAACCCTGTGGGCATATGGACACCTAACCCTGCAACGTACTTAAAGGAGTAAGACCAGTGAGCCGCACCGAAACCGACAGCATTGGCCCGATCGAAGTCCCCGAAGATGCCTACTGGGGCGCGCAGACCCAACGCTCACTGATCAATTTTGCGATTGGCGACCAGCGAATGCCGCTGCCCGTCCTGCACGCGCTGACTCTGATCAAGAAAGCCGCCGCACGAGTCAACGATCGAAATGGCGACTTGCCTGCCGACATCGCCCGCCTGATCGAGCAGGCTGCCGACGAAGTGCTCGACGGTCAGCATGACGCGCAATTTCCGCTGGTGGTCTGGCAGACCGGCAGTGGCACGCAGAGCAACATGAACGTCAACGAGGTGATCGCAGGCCGCGCCAACGAACTGGCTGGCCAGGGTCGTGGCGGCAAGTCGCCAGTCCATCCCAACGATCATGTCAATCGCTCGCAAAGCTCCAACGACTGCTTCCCGACGGCCATGCACATCGCCACTGCCCAGGCGGTCAAGGAGCAGTTGCTGCCCGCCATCGCCGAGCTGTCCAGCGGCCTGGCCGAACAGGCCGCGCGGCACATGAAGCTGGTCAAGACCGGGCGCACGCACATGATGGATGCGACGCCGATCACCTTCGGCCAGGAGCTGTCGGGGTTTGTCGCGCAACTCGATTACGCGGAAAAAGCCATTCGCGCAGCCCTCCCCGCCGTTTACGAACTGGCTCAGGGCGGCACGGCAGTTGGCACCGGGCTCAATGCGCCCAAAGGCTTTGCCGAGGCCATTGCCGCAGAACTGGCCGCTCTCTCAGGCCTGCCATTCGTCACCGCCCCCAACAAGTTCGCCGCGCTGGCCGGTCACGAGCCACTTGCAGCGCTGTCCGGCGCATTGAAAACGCTGGCCGGTACGTTGATGAAAATTGCCAACGACCTGCGCCTGCTGGGCTCAGGCCCACGTGCCGGGCTGGCAGAAGTCAGACTGCCTGCCAATGAACCCGGCAGTTCGATCATGCCCGGCAAGGTCAACCCGACCCAGTGCGAGGCCTTGTCGATGCTGGCCTGCCAGGTCATGGGTAACGACGTGACCATCGGTTTTGCCGCCAGTCAGGGTCACCTGCAACTCAACGTCTACAAGCCGGTGATCATTCATAACGTTCTGCAGTCGATTCGCCTGCTGGCCGATGGCTGCAGCAATTTCAACGAGCACTGCATCGCGGGCATGGAGCCGGATGGCGAAAAAATGGCCGAGCACCTGGAGCGCGGCCTGATGCTGGTCACCGCCCTCAATCCGCATATCGGCTATGACAAGTCGGCGCAGATTGCCAAGAAAGCCTACACCGAAGGTCTGACGTTGCGCGAAGCGGCATTGGCGCTGGGTTACCTGACCGATGAAGAGTTCGACGCCTGGGTGCGGCCGGATAAAATGCTCGAGGCAGGCAGTAATGGCTGATGCCAGAAGCGGCGCAACGCCGCTGGAAGGTAATGGCAAACGAATCCTGATGGTCTACGGCACGCCGAAGGCCATCAGTTTCTGTCACGCCCTGGGCGACGCCTATGCGCAAACGGCGCGTAGCGAGGGGCATGTGGTGCGGGTCATCAAGCTGGGCGAACTGGACTTCGATCCGATTCTGCACAACGGCTACGATCAGACTCAAACCCTTGAGCCCGACCTGCTCGAAGCCCAGCGTCAGATCCACTGGGCCGAGCATCTGGTCTTCGTCTACCCGGTTTGGTGGGGCGGTTTGCCTGCGTTGCTGACCGGCTTTTTCGACCGGGTACTGACACCGGGTTTTGCGTTCAAGGTCCACGGCCGCAAGCACTCATCCAATGAACTGCTTCGCGGCAGGACGGCGGAACTGCTGGTCGCCATGGACACGCCGCCGCGTTACTTTCAGTGGATTTACGGCGCGCCGGCGCACCGGCAGATGGTGCGGACCATACTCGGCTTTTGCGGGATAAAGACCAAACGCCTGACTGAGTTCGCCCCGGTACACAGCGCCAGCGAACAGCAGCGTCAGGAGTGGATTATTCAGGCGCAAGGGCTGGGCAGACGCTGATCTGCGCAGCCACCCGCACCTCAGGCCTGCGCCAGCCGGGCCTTGCGTGCCCTGAGGCCGGCGACCAGCGAAGGGCCCAGCGCAGTCAGCGCCGACCCGGCCACCACCAGCAACGCACCGCCGTAACCCAGCATGTTCAACTCTTCAGCCTGCACGTAATCCGGCCACAGCCAGGCGGCAACCGCCACGGCGGTCAGCGTCACCAACGGCGTCAAGGCAAGCGTCGCACTGACCCGCGAGGCCTCCCAGTGCGCCAGCGCTTCGGCGAAGGCACCGTAGGCCACCAGCGTGTTCAGACAGCAGGCCAGCAGCAGCCAGCCCTGCAACGGGCTCAACAGCAATGCCTCGGCAGGGTGCGCCCATGGCGTGAGCAACAGGGCGCAAAACAGGTAGATCACCATCATCACCTGCAGCGAATTCCACACCGTCAGAAGCTGCTTCTGACTCAGCCCGTAGAACGTCCATATGGTCGAGGCCAGGAGCACCACCAGCACGCCCAGGGTGTATTCGCCCAACGAGGTGAAAAGCTCCACCAGACGCTGATTGAAAAAGAACCCGAAGCCCACCAGCAGTACCATCAGGCCGATGCCCTGCCCCAGACTGAAACGCTCCTTGAACAGAAAGATGCTGCTGATCAGCAGAAAAATCGGACCGACCTGAACCAGCAATTGCGTGGTGCCAGGGCTCAGCAGGCGCAAGCCGATGAGGTACAGCACATAGTTGCCGACCAGACCGAACACCGCCAGCCCGACCAGCACCCTGCCCTTGCGCCCCAGTACCTTGAAGCTGGGCAGGCGCTTGACCGACGCCAGCCAGATGAACAACAGCGCTCCGGACACAGCCAGGCGGAACCAGGTCACGGTCACCGGATCCATCACCTGCAGCACCTGCTTGAGCTTGATCGGCAAAATGCCCCACAGCAGCGCGGTCAACAGTGACAGACAGAGGCCATAGACCCAGCGACCAGACGAGATGTGCATTGCAACTTCCGCAAGAGATAGAACAGAACACCCATTCTAGGCGCTGATCGGCAAAGCAACAGTTACAGCTGGGTGCAGTTAACGGCGCGAATTGTGTTCCTTACCCCTGGCCGCCGTGATTGCGCTGGTAGGTCTCACTGCCCATGGCCTGAATCTGACCTTCGATCAACGCATCGAACGGCTTCAGCAAGGCCTCGAACGAGTCAGGTGCTTCCAGCGTCTGCAAGGTATGCACGATGGCCTCGAGCGTCGACAAGGCCTCCGGGCCCGGCGCCTTGCGCAAGCGATAACGCGAAGCAGGCGCAGCGCCCGGCGTCACCCTTGGCAGCTCGGCGAGCAAGGGGTTGAGGTGCAGCAATTTGCGCGCCTTGCGCCAGGTGCCATCCGGCACGACCAGCAGCATGGGCAGCGAATCCTGCGCATAAGGCGTCAGCGTCTGCGCAGCGTCACCCGGAAACAGCAATCGCGGTTGATAGCCTGGCGGATTCAGAAGCGCCTGCAGATCGTCGAATACCTCGCCCACCAGCAACTGCGCATTGAGCAGACCGAGCGCGGCCAGTCGGGCGGTGTTCAAGGCATGGCCGACTTCATCGGGATGCTGCAGGATCAACACCCGCGTGCGGCTGTCCAGCTGTGGAATCAGGGCGCACAGACAATGCGTGGCAGGACGCAGACAGCGTTCACAACGGGCGCGGGACATCGATGGGCACTCGGTCAATCTCACAAGGTTAAAAAGGCTGCGCTGCGCGACGAATCAGCGTTGCGGCACACCGCCTGTCGAACAGCCAGGCATTTTAAACAAATCAGCGTCGCAAACGCGGGTCAATCCACAGCCGCAACGGCGATTTGAGCTAGCCTCATGGGTCTGGGCTGGAGAAATGAAGTACGCCTGCTGTATCTGACAAGATCCACATCAGGGGCTTTCATGAACCGCAAAGAGATCAGGCAAAAGGTATTCGACGCCCTGGGCATCATCCTAGTGGACAAGAGCGCCATTCAGGATAACGCAACGCTCGCCGATCTGGCCCTTGATGACGATGATATCGAGCGCTTTTTCCGCGCGCTGGAGGAAGCCTTCGATTTCACCCTCCCTGAAGCCATCAGGGAAAAAGCAATCGCCAGACCAGATCAGTTTGCGCTGAACAAGATCATCAAGCTGATTTTGCATGAGGTGAAAAAGGAACCGGGAAAGTCTGAGGAAAAGCCCGGGCATCAGCATTGAAAGCCGGCCCTTGTATCGGGACGCCCTGTGCGCCCCGACGAAACTCAACATGCTCACTACCCTGTGGCCAGGGTCAGGCGAGAGGCTTACCGGCGTTGGCGGCGACGATCATCGTCGGCACGAACCGGAATGGGTTGCAGTTTTGGGCGTTCTATCAGACCCAATGCAACGCCTACATCGTGGAGCCATTCTTGCAGTTTGCTATTCATAGAGCCCCCTTGAGGGAAATACTCGGCAGTCGATCCGTACTCATCACTCACTAGAGATCATAGAAGCAAATGAACTGTTAGCCGAGTGCAACGAGAAACAATTTTCCCGATGGAGCCAATGTGACATTTGTGCAGGATCGCTTCTAGTCTTTGCGACGGACGGCCTGTTACTGAACATTACGTCGACGAGTCGACCGGCTCAGTCTGGCGGACTGATCAGGCCATCGCCGTCGGTCATAGCCCGCTCCAGTAAATCGGCGGGCAGACTCTTGCTGGCGCGCGCACCCAGCAGTTTGAGTTGCTCGCTGCGGCTGATCAGGTTGCCGCGCCCTTCGGTCAGCTTGTTGCGTGCTGCCGAATAAGCCTTGTCAAGTTGCTGCAAGCGGTTGCCTACCTCATCCAGATCCTGGATGAACAACACGAACTTGTCGTACAGCCAACCTGCCCGCTCGGCGATCTCACGGGCGTTCTGGCTCTGACGCTCCTGCTTCCACAGGCTGTCAATCACTCGCAAGGTGGCCAGCAGGGTCGTAGGGCTGACAATCACGATGTTGCGGTCGAAGGCTTCCTGGAAGAGGTTCGGCTCGGCCTGCAAGGCGGCAGAAAAGGCGGCCTCGATAGGCACGAAGAGCAGAACGAAATCCAGACTGTGCAACCCTTCGAGACGTTTGTAATCTTTGCCCGACAAGCCTTTGACATGGTTACGCAGCGACAGTACGTGCTGCTTCAGCGCAGCCTGACCAATGACCTCGTCATCGGCAGACACATATTGCTGGTAGGCCGTCAGGCTGACCTTGGCGTCGACCACCACCTGCTTGTCGCCCGGCAACATGATCAACACATCAGGCTGAAAGCGTTCGCCGTCCGGCCCCTTGAGGCTGATTTGCGTCTGGTACTCACGGCCCTTTTCAAGCCCGGCATGCTCCAGCACGCGCTCCAGGATCAGCTCGCCCCAGTTGCCCTGGGTCTTCTGCCCCTTCAAGGCGCGTGTCAGGTTGGTCGCCTCATCACTCAAACGCTGATTCAACTGCTGCAGACGTTCCAGCTCCTTGGCCAGGGAAAAGCGTTCGCGCGCTTCGTTCTGGTAACTCTCCTCGACACGCTTTTCGAACGACTGGATACGTTCCTTGAGCGGCGTGAGCAATTGGCCCAGCTGCTGCTGGCTGGTCTCGGCGAAGCGCTGCTCGCGCTCATCGAAAATCTTGCCCGCCAGTTCGGCGAACTGCGCGCGCAGCTCATCCCGGGAACCCTGCAGATCGTTCAGGCGCTGCTGATGGCCATCCTGCTGTTCGCGCAGCTCAGCGTTAAGCGCTGCACACTGCGCATCAAGGCGACGCAACTCAGCCTCTCTGGCGGCACGCTCATGATTCCAGTCCTGCGCCGTTTCGCGCGCGTTATCGCTTTCCTGGCGCAGCAACTCGACCTCGCGGCGCAACGCCGCAAGATCAGCCTGCTTGGCGGCATTGGCCTGACTGAGGTCGCTGACCTCGTCACGGCACGCATCCAACTGGGCATTGAGACCTTCCTGCGCCATTTGCGCCATGCTCAGACGCTCATCGAGCAGCGCGCTCTCGGCCTGACGAGCGGCCAGCCGGCGCTGTAGATGCCAGAGCAGGCCCAGCAAGGGCAACGCTGCTGCGCCAAGCCCCAGTAACAGGCTGTTCAGGTCCAGTGCCATAAAGACTCCATGCGGGCTGAATAATAAAGGCCAGCGGCAGATTGGGTAGAGCGTGATAGTGCAGCAGAAACATCATCTCGGGTGAGACGGGATCAACAGGCGGGGGCAAATCGGGGGAACGGATTGTACGCGTTTTCAACACGGCACACAGCCCCTATTAGGGGGACATTTTGCGCGGGACAATCCACAGAAGCTGTGGATAACTCAGTGGACAACCCCCCTTTAACTTCCGCAAACGCAAGCAGCATGGGGCCTGCGCTCAAACTGACGATTTTTTCACCAGCTAAAAAAAACGATGTTTTTCATTGACTTAATAATTCACCATCATAAATCAAACCTTTAGCTTCGCTTGTGACAGTGATGTAGCAGCTTGTGCCGCTAATGTGCACAACTCCTCATCAAGGCCGTTTTTGGTCATTTCATGCATCATATTTTGCGTGCCCGAACGCATCGCATTCTCAATGAATACAAGGCTTTCAGCAGTTTTTCGGTTTCTGGCTCGACACGGGCGACGGCGCATTTCGCGCATTACTCTGGGCAATCAAAGCGACTCGGGCGACAAATTGCACATATTGCGGTCCAAGCACTGGCAAAAATGCAGCTCACCCTAATTTACGAACGATTCAGTGAAGGGATCCATGAAGGAGATAGCCAAGTTCTTCCTGCTGTTGTTGGCTGTCTGCCTCGTCGCCCTGGCAGTCAGTATCGTACTGCCACCCCCGGACGGCGGCGTGTTTGCCTACAGCGTGTTGCTGTCAGCGATCGCCCTGATGCTGATCATCTGCAGTGACCTGAGCAACGGGCGTATCAACGCGACAGGCGACATCATGCGCGCCATTGAAAGCCGCAGGTCGCTGCGGCTTACCATCACCGCCTACCTGCTGGGCTGCTCGATGGTTGCGTCAATCACCGTACTGATCTATCGATTGGCCGGGCACTGGTGAAGATTTATACACTGCCACTTGCAATGCCCCGATCAGGCGGGTAACATCGCCGCCGTTAGTACCAAGCTGAAAATCAATTCCGGTCGACAAGTCCCCCGACAGACACTCCTCCATGCGACGAGAATGTTGGCAACAAGGGATCGACCACCTCGATGGTTTCCAGACATGAACCTTTCGCGCTGATGCACCATTTGGGGTGACAGTGCCGACACGGCTCTCATGGTCTGCTTCAACCAGCCTGCAATTGATCAGGATCTTCACCCGGAGCGTAGAACCTTTGCTCCTGTTGTGTTGCCTGCCCTCCTAAGTACCTACCGGTCAGCCAGAGCGCCATACGATAAAGCGCGCTTCAACTGCCTGTCTTTGTTCCAGTCAGGTTCTCCGCCCAGCCAGGCTTTTGTATCAAATGTCGGCCCGCGTTTACTGGAATCTTTATTTTTGCACGGTATTGTTCCGTGTTGCTTCAGGAAACACCTTGAATATGAATACTCAGACTCAACATGCAATTCACACATTGACCAACGCTTTTGCCCCGATGAACTGCCTGATCATGGCCGCTCGCAAAGGCTGCTTCAGCTTCACCATCGTCAATGAACACGGCATCGCCCGCCACAGCGAACGCCTGTACCCCGATCAGTACGCCAGCGCCGAACCGCTGCAGGCCGTGATCGAGCGTACCCGTCAGGCCCTCATCGCCTGACGAAAACGCTGCACCGCAAGCCGAAAGCCCCGCACTGCAAAGGCGGGGCTTTTTTTATGCGCGCTTTGTATCCTCTGCATTACACAATGCCTGCAGCACTGGAACCTGCTCTAAATAGCAATTCCTACTCCCTTGAGGGGATTGTCCTACAAGAATAGCTCTAAATCGGGCTCCTCAGCCTATAGCGCGCCGTCGAAAATGTTGGTAATTTTCGACCGGTGAACAACAAGGAGTTCTAATAATGAAAATAATGACAAAAGCACTGAACCGGACAACGCTTGGACTCGCACTGGGTCTGGCCTCTTCTCAACTGCTCGCTGCCGGCTTTGCCCTCAACGAACAAAGCATCAGCGGCATGGGCACCGGCTTTGCAGGTCGCTCCTCGTCAGCCGATGACGCAAGTACCGTATTCGGCAACCCTGCCGGTATGTCCCGCCTTAAACGTGAAGAAATCAGCGTCGGTGCAGCTGCCGTGATCGCCAAGACCGATATCAAGAATGGTCGCGGTACATTTGGCGGCAGCAACGACGGCGACATGGTTCCGGTGGTCGGCGTACCCATGGGCTACTACGTCAAACCAATCGATGATCACTGGGCATTTGGTCTGGGCGTGTACGTACCGTTCGGCCTGGTCACCGATTACGAAAAAGGCTTCGCTGGCCGCTACTGGGGTGACAAGAGTCACGTCCAGGTCGTGACCTTTCAGCCGACCGTCAGCTATGCATTCAACGACAAGGTCTCCATCGGTTTCGGCCCGACGCTCAACCGTATCGACGGCGAGCTGACCTCGGCAACATTGAACTCCGCAACACCTGGCCGTAACGACGGCAAGGTGAAGATCGAAGGCGATGACACCGCAATCGGCTTCAATGCCGGTATCCTGGTGCAGGCTACCGACACCACTCGCCTGGGCCTGACTTACCACTCCAAGGTCGATTACAAGCTCAAGGGCAAGACCAAGATCGAAGGTTCGGGTTTCGGTCCTTTCGGCGGTCAGAAGTATGACGCTTCTCTGGACATCTCCACGCCTGAGTCCGTGGACTTCTCCATCACCCAGCAGATCGACGAAAACTGGACGGTCTATGCCGGCAGTACCTGGACTCGCTGGAGCCGCCTGCAAGACATCACCGTCAACAACGATGGCGTCCCTGCCCTGCTGGGCGGCTCTGCCGGCCCGATCGGCACCATCACCGAAGAACAGAACTGGCACGACACCTGGGCGCACGCCATCGGTGCTTCGTACAAGGTCAATAAAGAGTGGACGCTGCGTACCGGTTTCTCCGTTGATCAGTCGCCGACCAACAACGTCAACCGCTCCCCACGCATCCCGACGGGCGATCGCAAGATCATCAGCTTCGGTGCCGGCTGGAGCCCGACCGACGACCTGACCATCGACGTGGCGTACTCGTACCTGCGTGAAGACGAAACCAAGATCCGCGATTCCAGCGCGACCAAAGGTTCGTACAGCGCCGACTACCGCAACACCGCTCACGGCCTGGGCACTTCGGTTACCTATCGCTTCTGATAAGCAACTGCCAGGCTGAAAAAAGCCCGCAACCCGTAATGGTTGCGGGCTTTTTAGTGCGCGCCTGGTGCGCTCAGATCTGCATTGATTGACCAGCGTGCAGATACTCCGCGCCATTGACTGACTATCGTACAGATACTCCACGTCATTGACTGAATACCGTACAGATACTCCGCGTCATTGACTGACTACCGTACAGATACTCCGCGTCATTGACTGACTATCGTACAGATACTCCGCGTCATTGATTGACTATCGTACAGATACTCCGAGTCATTGATTGACTATCGTGCCGACGCTCCGCGTCGGCATGCAGTTCTGGACGCTCTGCGTCCTCTATGTGGCGCTCCGCGTCACACAAGGGTTCTGCGATGCCAGGTCGATTCAGACAAGACTCAAGCCACCCTTTTTTTTGCCCCCTAAGGCTTAGACGCAATCGCCTTCTCAATGGCTGCGATCAGCTCAGGATCATCCGGCTTGGTCATGCTGGAGAAGTTGGCGATGACCTTGCCCTGGCGATCAACCACGTACTTGTAAAAGTTCCAGCGCGGCGCACTGCTCTGCTCGGCCAGCACCTTGAACAAATGGGTTGCATCATCACCGCGCACCGCCTGCGGCTCGGTCATGGTGAAGGTCACGCCATAATTGACGTAGCAGACCTTGGCGGTCTCCTCACCATCCTTGGCTTCCTGTTTGAAGTCATTGGACGGCACACCCAACACTTCGAGCCCCTGCCCCTTGTAGCGCTGACTCAGCGCTTCAAGGCCTTTGAACTGCGGGGCGAAGCCGCAGAAACTGGCAGTATTGACCACCACCAGCGGCTTGCCGGCGAAGCGCTTGCACAGGTCGATGTTTTCCTTGGCGCGCAGCTTGGGCAGCTCGCCTTGCAGCAACGGCGGACAGTCGGCGGCCATTGCAGCACCGCTCATGGCCAGCAGCAAAAGAGGGATCGAAAAAAAGCGAATGTTCATCATGGCGGCCCTGAATATTGTTTTGGTCTGCCGACACGCTACCCCATGCAGGAGCGTCTGCCTAGCAAGCGCCCATTCCCAGTTGCAATGCGCCCAGCCCGACATGCTGCCAGGCCCACCAGAGCAATCCCAGCACCACCGCGCCCACCAGCAGCGCCGCCAGCAGAGGCCAGCGCCGACTCATGCCAGACTGCCCTGCGCCTGCAACCGCGCCACCGGGCGCTCGCGCACCGGCCAGTTGAGCGCTGCGGCAAGCAGACTCAGGAGTATCGAGACTTGCCAGATCAGGTCGTAGCTGCCGGTGCGGTCATACACCAGCCCGCCCAGCCAGCCACCGAGAAAGGCGCCCAACTGGTGAAACAGGAAGACAATGCCGCCCAGCATCGACAGGTTGCGCACACCGAACAGTGTCGCGACCGTACCGTTGGTCAGCGGCACGGTCGACAACCACAGCAAGCCCATCGCCACGCCGAACAGATACGCTGTGGTCTGGCTCAAGGGTATCCAGAGAAACAGCACGATCACCACCGCGCGCAACAGGTAAAGAACGGTCAACAGTCGGGGCTTGGACATGCGCCCGCCCAGCCAGCCTGCGGTGTAGGTGCCGAAGATATTGAACAGGCCGATCAGGGCCAGCACTGTAGTGCCGACCTTGGCGGGCAAGTGCTGATCCACCAGATAGGCCGGTAAGTGCACGCCAATGAATACCACTTGAAAGCCGCAGACAAAGAACCCCAGCGCCAGCAGCCAGAACCCCGAATGCGAGCACGCCTCGCGCAGTGCCTCGCCGAGGGTCAGTTCGACGCCGGTGGATACGCTCGGCGTATCCTTGAGCATACCCACCAGAGGCAGGATCAACGCCACCATCACGCCCAGCACCAGCAAGGCGCCGGACCAGCCCAGCCAACTGATCAAACCCAGTGTCCCGGGCAGCATGGCGAACTGACCGAATGAGCCGGCTGCGCTGGCGATCCCCATGCCCATACTGCGTTTTTCCGCAGGCAGCGCACGCCCCACGACACCCAGGATGACCGAAAACGATGTGCCGGACAGGCCGATACCGATCAGCAGACCGGCGCTCAATGAAAGGCTGAGGGAAGAATCGGCGGTACTCATGCACAACAGACCTGCGGCATACAGCACACCGCCGACGAAGACGACTTTCGCCGCCCCGAATCGATCTGCCAGCGCCCCGGCGAATGGCTGTGCCAGGCCCCACATCAGATTCTGCAGGGCAATGGCAAAGGCAAAGACTTCACGCCCCCAGCCAAACTCGGCGCTCATGGGCGCCAGAAACAGACCGAAGCCGTGCCGCGTACCCAACGAAAGCGCAAGAATCAGCGCGCTCCCCAGCAGAACCCAGCCACTGGTACGCCAGATCGATGTCATGGTTAAGCTCCCTGCGCTTTGTGTTACATGGTTTTACCCGCGATCCGCGAAGCTACGCGCTGCCGGTAAAAGCTGTCAACAAAGCGATGCGCAGGGTCTCAAAGCAACGCCAGCGTCAGCAGCACCGCCAACTCCAGCAGCTCGAGCAATGCCCCGGCCGTATCGCCGGTGCACCCGCCCAGACGGCGCATCATCAGCTGCCGCAGCCAGAAGAAACAGGCAGCGCAGACCAGCAATACGGTTACCCCTGACCAGCCAGCAAGCAGCACGCACGTAATGGCGGTGGCGAGCAAAACCTTGCGTCCAGGGCCGCGCGGCAGGTGATCGGCCAGCGCCTGCCCCAGCCCGCCGGAACGCACATACGGCGTCCCCAGAAACAGCCCAAGCATGGCCGCGCGTCCGATCACCGGCGCCAACAGCAGCCAGACACTGGCATGGCTCTCAATCAGCGCCAGAATCGCGGCAAACTTGAGCAGCAGCACCAGGACCAGCGTGACCACGGCGATAGGCCCGCTGCGTGGGTCTTTCATGATCTTCAAGGTGCGTTCACGGTCACCGAAGCCGCCCAGCCAGGCGTCAGCACTGTCGGCCAGACCGTCCAGATGCAAGCCGCCGCTGAGCAATACCCAGGCACTGAGTACCAGCGCGGCGTGCAGCATGAGCGGCGTACCACTGAGCAAGGTGTTGAAGCCCAGCAGCAGCGTGCCGAATACCGCCCCCACCAACGGGTAGTACAGCAAAGAGCGCCCCAGCTCTTCAGGGCGCGGCATGCCGGGCAGCCTAATAGGGAGGCTGCCGAGAAATTGCAGGGCGATCCAGAACGGCAGCATCTCAGATCTCCGTAATTACGCGATCAGCAGCGACCTGAATCGACAACAGCGCGCCATGCCCGACCACCACCTGCAACAGTTGCTCACGCGGCAAACCACGCGCCTGCGCCACCAGCAGGCGCATGACACCACCATGACTGACCAGCAACACGCGCTCACCGGCATAAGCCTGATGCAGACGCTCAACGGCACTCAATACGCGGTTCGAGAAATCCAGCACCGGCTCGCCGCTGGGAGGTGTGAAGGCGTAGGGATCCGCCCAGAACAGCCCCAAGCCCTCGGCATCGGTCTCCATGAGTTGCGCAGGGCTGTGCCCTTCCCAGTCACCGAAATGCAGCTCCTGCAGACCTGGCTCCAGGTGCAGAGGCAACGACAAGCGCTGCGCCAGCTCTTCGGAGAAACGTGCGCAACGTTGCAGGGGCGAGCTGACAATCCGCGTCCAGGGGCCGCCACCGACCACTGCCGCACGCATCTGCTGCCAGCCAGGCTCGGTCAGCGCGTCGTCGATGCTGCCGCGCAGGCCGCCGCCCAGTTCGGTTTCGCCGTGACGCAACAAGTCCAGGTGCAAGGTCATACGGGACGATCCGCCACAGCCGCTTCGGCAAACGTGGCCATGCCGTTGTGCAGCTCGCACGCCAGGCGCACCAGCGGCACCGCCAGTGCGGCACCGCTGCCCTCACCCAAACGCAAACCGAGGTCCAGCAACGGTTCGGCCTGCAGCGTTTCCAGCAGATGCCGATGGCCCGGTTCGGCGCCCCGATGACCGAACAGCAGCCAGTTACGGCAGGAAGGGTTCAGGCGCACCGCCACCAGCGCGGCCACGCTGCAAATGAAACCGTCGACCAGTACCGCAATTCCTTCCTGCGCGCAGGCCAGGTACGCACCAGCCAGTGCGGCGATTTCGAAGCCGCCCAGACAGAACAGGCTGCTCAACGGGTCACCCGCCTGCTCGGCGTGCAATGCCAGTGCGCGCTCGATGACGTGGGTCTTGTGCTGAATACCCTCGGCGTTCAGCCCGGTGCCCGGACCGACCAGCAATCGCGCGGCGCACTCCAGCAGCGAGCAGGCGACTGCGCTGGCGGCTGTGGTGTTGCCGATGCCCATCTCGCCACCGATGAACAGTTCGGTGCCGACAGCCTTGGCGCGCAATACGCTGTCACGCCCGGCCTGCAGGGCGGCGAGCCCCTGCTCGACACTCATGGCCGGCCCCTGTACAAAATTGGCGGTGCCCGCGCCAATGCGCAGATGGCGCACCCCAGGCAAACCCATTGGCGACACGGTGCCCAGATCGACCACGTCCAGTTGCGCGGAGAGCTGACGCGCCAGCACGCTGATCGCGGCGCCGCCATTGACGAAGTTGTGCAGCATCTGACCGGTGACTTCCTGTGGGTACGCCGACACACCTTCGGCGACGACACCATGATCAGCGGCGAAAATCGCGATCCACAGTTGATCCGCGGCCGGACGCTCACGCCCCTGCAGACCAGCCAGCTGTACCGCCAGGCGCTCCAGTTGCGCCAGCGAACCGGCGGGTTTGGTCAGTTGCTGCTGACGGGCCAGTGCCGCCTCGCGCATTGGCACATCAATGGCCTGTGCGGGCTCGAGCCACCAGGAATTACTCATAGCGCGGTTCCTTTCAACGTCAGGGGCAAGCCGGCAACGGTCAACACGACACGCTGGCAACGCTCGGCCAGCGCCTGATGCAACAGGCCGGCTTCATCGACATAGCGACGGGTCAGTTCGCCGAGCGGCACGACGCCAAGCCCGGTTTCGTTGCTGACAAAAATGATTTCACCCGGCAGCCCGGCAAGGCTGTCGAGCAGGGATTCACGTTCTTGAAGCAGGCGCTCGGGGTTGTCGAGCATCAGCAGATTGGTCAGCCAGAGGGTCAGGCAATCGACCAGCAGGCAGCAATCGGGCGCCGCATTTTCGCGCAGCACCCGCGCCAGCTCGATCGGCTCTTCGACCAACCCCCAGTGCTCGGGACGGCGCGCGCGATGACTGGCAACACGCTGATTCATTTCGCCGTCCAGAGGCTGACTGGTGGCGATGTAGGTCACACTCAGCGCGCTGTCGGCGGCCAGTTTTTCCGCCAGACGACTCTTGCCGGAACGCGCGCCGCCGAGGATCAATTGCAGCATTCAGTTCGCCTCCAGGCCACACAGTTCGCGAAGCAATGGGCCGTCCAGGTGCTTTTCCACCAGGTCCGCCAGACGTTCGATGTCGCGCTCGCGCAGGGCGTGATAATCGACGGACTGCACGTTCGTCAACCCCGCCCAGCGCAGCAACGCACTACAGGTCGCAGGTGATTCGAACAGGCCGTGCAGGTAAGTCCCCAGCACCTGGCCGTCGACACTCTGCGCGCCATCGCAACGCCCGTCGTCCAGTTGCACGGCAGCCTGCTCCAGCGCCGGCCCCGTCGTTACCCCGGCATGAATTTCGTAACCGCTGACCTCGGCATCTTCCAGGGTCAGACGACCGCGCACATTGCGCAGTTGCTTTTCCGCTTCCAGCACCGTGCTCATGGCCAGTAGGCCAAACCCGGCGCTGGACCCGGCTGCGCCTTCCAGCCCGAGCGGATCATGTACCTGCTCACCGAGCATTTGCAGGCCACCGCAGATCCCCATCAGCTTGCCGCCGTAACGCAAATGCCGCTCGATGGCGGTGTCCCAACCATTGTTGCGCAGGTAGTTGAGATCGCTGCGCACACTCTTGGAGCCGGGCAGAATGATCAGGTCCGCAGGAGGAATCGCCTGGCCGGGACCGATGAACTGCAGATTGACCTGAGGGTGCAGGCGCAACGGGTCGAAATCAGTGTGATTACTGATGCGAGGCAGCACCGGGACCACTACGTTCAGCACATGCTCGACCTTGTCGGTCTGGCGCTGATCCAGGCCGTCTTCGGCTTCCAGATGCAGGTCCATCACGTAGGGCAGCACGCCAACCACTGGCTTGCCGGTGCGTGCTTCCAGCCAGTCTAGGCCCGGCTGCAACAAGGCGATGTCGCCGCGAAAACGGTTGATGATGAAACCCTTGACCCGCGCCTGCTCGCTGGGCGACAGCAACTCGAGCGTGCCGACCAGATGGGCAAACACCCCGCCACGATTGATGTCGGCAATCAGCAACACCGGGCAGTCGACCGCCTCGGCAAAGCCCATGTTGGCGATATCGTTGGCGCGCAGGTTGATCTCGGCCGGAGAACCCGCACCCTCGACCACAATCACCGGATAGCTTTCACCCAGGCGCCGATGCGATTCCAGCACCGCCTGCATGGCGATCTCTTTGTAGCCGTGATACGCCACCGCGTTCATGGTGGTCACGGCGCGGCCGTGAATGATCACCTGCGCGCCTGTGTCACTGTTGGGCTTGAGCAGCACCGGGTTCATATCGGTGTGCGGTTCGAGGTAGCACGCCTGCGCTTGCACGGCCTGTGCGCGGCCAATCTCGCCGCCGTCCGCAGTCACCGCGCTGTTGAGCGCCATGTTCTGCGGCTTGAACGGCACGACCTTGACGCCCTGACGAGTCAGCCAGCGGCACAGGGCCGTCACCAGGGTGCTCTTGCCGGCATCGGAAGTGGTGCCTTGTACCATCAGCGTGCTCATGGGTATTCCTTGCGGTATTCAAGCAGAACATCGTGCAGCCGCAGCCAGTCGGCCTCGTCGCAGGGCAGACCGAAACGCAGACTGGACGATTCGGAGGTGTCACCCTTGAACAGGCGCAACAGCACGCCGCGCTGCGCACAAAACTCATAGAGCGTTTGCGCTTCAGGGGTCACCAGCCATTGGAACAGCGCACAGCCGCCTTGCGGGGTCAGGGCGTAGCAGTCGAGCAACGCCACCAACCGCTCGCGGGCCTGCTCACAGCGCGCACGCTGGCGGGTCTGCCCCTGCTGATCACTGAGGCACACCTGGCCGATGATCCGGGTTGGCCCACTGACCGACCAGGGGCCGATTTCCTGCGCCAGCATCCTCAACAGCACCGGCTCGGCCATGACAAAACCAAGCCGGACACCGGCCAGGCCGAAAAACTTGCCAAACGAACGCAGGACGATCAGCCCGTTGCGCCACGTCTCGGCCGCCAGGCTCATGCCCGGCGTGTTATCCATGAAGGCTTCATCGACGACCAGCCAGCCACCGCGCTCGGCCAGCCGCGCATGCCACTCCAGCAGGCGCTCGGCGCTCACGTGCAGGCCGGTTGGGTTGTTGGGGTTGACCACCACCAGCACGTCCAGGCTGTCGAGGAAGTAGTCGACCTCCTGCTCACCCACCTCACGGACCACGAAACCGTTCTTGCGCCAGGCATGCGCGTGCTCTGCGTAGCAGGGCGACAGAACGCCGACCCGCCCTCCGCTGCGCACCCGCGGCAATGCCTGAATCGCAGCCTGCGAACCGGACACCGGCAATAACCGGGACACGCCGTAATAAGTGCAGGCCGCTGCTTCCAGGCCATCGTCGGTCTCGGGCAATCGCGCCCAGGCACGCGTCGGAATCTCCGGGATGGGCCACGACCACGGCGCGATCCCGGTGGACAGGTCCAGCCAGTCGTCCAGATGGATGCCGTAATGCTGCGCCGCCGCGCGCAACCGCCCGCCGTGCTCAAGCATAAAATTCAGCCGCCACGCAGATGACCAGCAGCCATAACCAGACGCCGCGCTGCACCAGTTGCCAGCCGCGATCGATCGAGTCTGCATCAGCAGGCGCACCCTCACCCAGTTGCGGACGCTGATGAAGCTCGCCGTGGTAGATCGCCGCGCCGCCCAGCTCGACACCCAGTGCGCCTGCACCAGCGGCCATCACCGGGCCGGCATTCGGACTGTCCCAGGCCGGGGCCTGCGTACGCCAGCAACGCAGCGCCAGTCGGGTCTTGCCCAGCAAGGCGTAGGTCAATGCCACAAGACGTGCGGGAATATAGTTGAGCAGATCGTCGATCTTCGCCGCAGCCCAGCCAAAACGCTCAAAGCGCTCGTTGCGGTAACCCCACATGGCGTCCAGCGTATTGCTCAGCCGATACAGCACCACGCCGGGCGCACCGGCCACGACAAACCAGAACAGCGCCGCGAACACCGCATCGCTGCCGTTCTCCAGCACAGACTCGGTGGCTGCGCGGGCGACTTCGGTAGCGTCCAGCTCGGTGGTCTGGCGACTGACCAGATAACCGACCCGCTGACGTGCTTCAACCAGATCATCACTGCGCAGCGCTTGCGCCACCGGCTGAACGTGCTCGCCCAGGCTGCGCATGCCCAGCGCGCAATACAGCGCCAGAATCTCGAACAGCCAGCCCACGCCAGGCAACCAGCTCAGCAGCGTGGCCAGCAGCGTCAGCGGTACAACGGTGATGACCCAGGCAGTAACGCCGTGACTGCGCCAGCCACGGCCGCCACTGTTGAAGCGCTGCTCGACCCGACTGGCGAAGTTGCCGAACGCCACCAGCGGATGCCATCGTTTGGGCTCACCGAGCAGCGCATCCAGCGCGACCCCGGCGACGCTCAACAGCGCCACACTCATTGACTCACTCCCCATTGATTCTCGTACAGCAGCTCATGCAGCGGACGCGCCTGCGCCCAGCCTTCCATCACCAGCATTGGCGCGGGATAAAATTCTTTGACCGGGCCCAGACATATGATCGCCAGCGGCTTGGCGCCGTCAGGCATGCCCAGCAGTTCGGCCAGCGCCTCGGGGTCGAACAGCGACACCCAGCCCATGCCCAGGCCTTCTGCACGCGAGGCCAGCCACAGGTTCTGGATTGCGCAGGACAACGAAGCCAGGTCCATTTCCGGCAAGGTGCGACGGCCGAAAATGTGCTGCTCTCGCCCTTCCATCAGCGCGGCGACCAGCACTTCTGCGCAGTCGTTGATGCCTTCGACCTTGAGCTTCATGAACTCGTCGGTTCGCTCACCCAGCGCCTCGGCGGTACGAATACGCTCTTCCTCTACCTGCGCCTGCATCCTGCCGCGCAATAGCGGGTCGCTGATGCGGATGAAGCGCCACGGTTGCATCAGCCCGACGCTGGGAGCCTGATGCGCAGCCTCCAGCACGCGTGCCAGCAGCTCGGGCGCGACCGTGCCGCCGATGAAGTGGCGCATGTCGCGACGTTCGGCGATGGCGCGGTACACCGCAGCTCGCTCTTCGGGGCTGAACGCTTGCTCGGTCATGGTTTGAACAGCGCCGCAATCGCCTGAGGGCAGGAAGGAAAATAGAAATGCACGTAGGACGCGGTCAGGCGACCCAGGCGATAAACCGCTTCTGCGCCGCGCCCGCCATTGGGGCTGACGCCACGGGCAATCGGCTGCAGCTCGGTGCTGGTCAGCGAATGATGATAAGTGTGGCCGTGCAGCGTGCCCTCGGGCAGCTCGACGGCTTGCAACGCCAGCGCCGCCAGACGCTTCTGCATGACCGCTTCACCGGACAGCAAGCCGACCAGTTCGGCGCGCACGCCCTCGACATCGGTCAAGGCTTCGAGCAAATAGAGCATGCCGCCGCACTCGGCCAGAATCGGCTTGCCGGCAATATGGTGAGCCCTGATCGAAGCCTGCATCGTGCCATTGGCGGCCAGCGCAACGTGGTGCAGCTCCGGGTAGCCACCGGGCAGGTACAGGCTGTCGGCGTCGGGCAACTCGCGATCATGGATCGGCGAGAAGAAACTCAGCTCGGCACCCATGTTCCTCAGCAGGTCCAGGCTCGCGCCATACAGAAAGGCAAAGGCCTCGTCGCGCGCGATGGCGATGCGTACGCCGCGCAGCAGCGGCTCGACCTGAACCGGGTCGGGCGCAGTGAAGGTCACGGCCGGCGGCAAGGCCACTTCACAGGTGCTGGCAAGCGCCGCAGCCGCCATGTCCAGACGCACGTCCAGATCGTTGAGCTCACTGGCCTGGACCAGCCCCAGATGGCGGCTGGGCAGTTCGAAGCCGACTTCCCGGGACAGTGCGCCGTACCAGCGCAGGCCTTCGGTCAGGCTGTTCTCCAGCAACTGCGCATGGCGTACCGTGCCGACGCGATTGGCCAGCACGCCGGCGAACGGCAGATCAGGCTGGTAGCGCGCCAGGCCCAGCGCCAGTGCGCCAAACGTCTGCGCCATGGCCGTGCCGTCGATCACACCGAGTACCGGCACGCCAAAATGCCGGGCCAGGTCGGCGCTCGATGGCGTGCCATCGAACAGGCCCATGACCCCCTCGATCAGAATCAGGTCCGCCTCATCAGCCGCTTCCCACAGCAGGCGACGGCTTTCATCGGCACCGACCATCCACATGTCCAGTTGATAGACCGGCGCGCCACTGGCCCGCTCGAGAATCATCGGGTCGAGAAAGTCCGGGCCGCACTTGAACACCCGGACCTTGCGCCCCTGGTTGCGGTGCAGGCGTGCCAGTGCAGCGGTCACCGTGGTTTTGCCTTGCCCGGAGGCAGGCGCAGCGATCAATACCGCCGGGCAATCACGCGGGGCTCTCATTGCAATGCGCTCAATGATGAAGGGTTCACAGCTCGATACCTTTCTGCGCACGAATACCGGCCTGAAACGCGTGCTTGACCACGCCGATCTCGGAAACGGTATCGGCCAGGTCGATCAATTCGGCTTTGGCACCGCGGCCAGTCACCAATACGTGCTGCATCGGCGGACGTGCCTGCAGATCGCTCAGTACCTGTTCAAGGTCGAGGTAGCCATGTTTGAGGGCGATGTTCAGTTCGTCGAGCACCACCAGACCAATGGCCGGGTCGCGAAGCATTTCCTGAGACACGGCCCAGGCGGCTTCAGCGGCGGCGATGTCACGCTGGCGATCCTGGGTTTCCCAGGTGAAGCCCTCGCCCATCACGTGATAGCGCACCTGCTCGGGGAAACGGCGGAAAAACATTTCTTCGCCCGTGCTGTTGCGGCCCTTGATGAACTGCACCACGCCACACTGCATGTCGTGGCCCATGGCCCGGGCGAGCATGCCGAACGCCGAGCTGCTCTTGCCCTTGCCATTGCCGGTCAATACCAGCAGCAGGCCGCACTCGTTGGGCGAGCTGGCAATACGCTGGTCCATGAAGGCTTTCTTGCGCTGCATGCGCGCCAGATGGCGTTCGTCGCGTTCGGGGGATTCGTTCATCTGGGTTCTCCGCTCGGGGCAGGCGACAACAGACGGAAGGACAGCACTGGACAGCACGGCAACGCCCTGCACAGAACATCACCCTCCGTGATGTCATTGAATGATTCAGGCCGGTCTCCGGGCTCATGAGCGGGTCACCCCGGCTGCGCGCCTTCCCATGTCGAAACACAGTGGCGTCAGGCACAGCCTTGACTCATTTACCGTTGCGGGGGCAGCGCCGGGATCGGATCTGTCGACCCACACCGGCTTCCCTGTTTCACTCTGCCAATCGGGGATTGCAGAGCACCTGAAACAAACCGCGAAGGGTAGAGGGTTGGACCGGGAGCGTCAATCGACACCGTCGCCGTGGAACGTGATTGAACCTAGCGGGTTGGCGGTGCCTCTATCAGTTACTGGACCACGCCTTTGTTAATGGAGATCGACAATGTTCAAACTCAGACCCCACTACGCAGTGTTGCTGCTGGTCGCCGGCGGCCTCGCTGCCTGCGGCGAGTCGTCGAGCCTGCAAGTCTCGGATGGAACAGGCCCCTCGCCCAAGCTGCCGGAGCCCAACAAGACGCTGATTCCGACCGTCAACATCGCCCCTGCCGTAGGCTGGGAAAAAGGCGCCAAGCCGGTCGCCGCGCCGGGCACACAAGTGGCTGCGTTCGCCGAGAACCTCGACCACCCGCGCTGGTTGTATGTGCTGCCCAACGGTGACGTGCTGGTGGCGGAAACCAATTCCCCCGCCAAACCGGATGATTCCAAGGGCATTCGCGGCTGGGTGATGGAAAAAGTCATGGGCCGCGCCGGTGCCGGTGTGCCCAGCGCCAACCGCATCACCTTGCTGCGTGACGTGGATAAGGACGGTGTGGCAGAGACCCGCACGGTTTTCCTGCAAAACCTCAATTCGCCGTTCGGTATGACCCTGGTGGGCAACAAGCTGTATGTGGCCGACACCGACCGCCTGATCAGCTTCCCGTATGAATCCGGGCAGACCTCGATCAGCGCGCAAGCGACCAAGGTCGTCGACCTGCCGGGCGGTACGCTCAATCACCACTGGACCAAGAACGTCATCGCCAGCAAGGATGGCAGCAAGCTGTACGTGACCGTGGGCTCCAACAGCAACGTGGCCGAGAACGGCATGGACAAGGAAGAAGGTCGTGCGGCGATCTGGGAAGTGGACGCGGCCACCGGTAACCACCGGATCTTCGCGTCCGGCCTGCGCAACCCTAACGGCATGGATTGGGAACCGAAGACCGGCAAACTGTGGACGGCGGTCAACGAGCGCGACGAGATCGGCAGCGATCTGGTGCCTGACTACGTGACCTCGGTGCAGGACGGCGCATTCTACGGCTGGCCTTACAGCTACTACGGCCAACACGTCGACGAGCGCGTCAAGCCGCAGAACCCGGCACTGGTCGCCAAGGCGATTGCCCCGGATTACGCAGTCGGTCCACACACCGCCTCGCTGGGCCTGGTGTTCGCCGACGGCAAGACACTGGCTGCACCGTTCAACGAAGGCCTGTTCATCGGCCAGCACGGCTCGTGGAACCGCAAACCGCACAGCGGCTACAAGGTGGTGTTCATTCCATTCAGTGGCGGCAAACCCAACGGCACACCGGTCGATGTGTTGACCGGTTTCCTCAACAAGGATGAAAAAGCCATGGGTCGTCCGGTTGGCGTAGTCAATGATCAGCGCGGCGGATTGCTGGTGGCCGACGATGTCGGCAACAAGATCTGGCGCGTGACATCCGCCAAGGCTGCTCAGTAACGCCGAGCGTAGAGGTTTGACGCAGAGCGTTGCACGGTAGTTGAGATCATTGTTCCCAACGCTCCAGCACTCGGCGTTACACACAAGTCCTGGAGAGCCCAGAATACGTGCCTTTCAGGGTTCTGCCCGAAGGGCGTAGGAGCGAACTTGTTCGCGAAGGCGGTGTTTCAGAAGATGCATTTTCGGCGATCATACCGGCCCTTTCGCGAACAGGTTCACTCCTACGGCCTACGGCCAGAATCAAAAGCAGACTTAGGTGTGACGTTGAGCGCTCCGCGTGGGCGTGGGCATGCAGTGCTGGACGCTCTTGAGCGCGCGCAGAGCAATCAGCGCGAGGCGCTTAAGGCCGATTCTGCGCCAGGCTGGCGGGCTGAATCACGCGCTTGGCGTTGAGGTAGGCTCTCTGCCAGTAAGGCTTGTCGAGGCTGTCGAGCTTGACCGTGCCACCGGTGGCCGGTGCATGCACGAAGCGGCCTTCGCCGACATAGATCCCGGCGTGGGACACCTGAGAACCGCCCGACGTGGCGAAGAACACCAGATCCCCTGACTGCAATTGCTCGCGACGAATATTCGGGGCGCCCATCACGATCATCTCGCGTGTGGAACGCGGCAGGGAAATGCCCGCCGCATCACGATAGACATAGCCTATAAGACCGCTGCAATCAAAACCGGAGTCAGGCGTGTTGCCGCCCCAGCGATAAGGCGTGCCAACCAGCCCCAACGCACGAAACAGCACGTCTTCGGCAGCCGGAGAGAGAATCTGGGGAGGTGCAGTGACCACCGGACGCTGAACGATCCGGGGCGCTTTGGGCGGAGGCGGCGCACTGGCGCAGGCACCGAGCAACGCAGCAACAGAGATGACTAACAGCCGCAACGCAATCGACATAACCACAACAACCCATCCGGATGCGGCTTACGCTGCCGAGAAGCTCAAAAACGCAGAAAGACCCGAAGGTCTTGTACTGCGCGTTCTATTTATTTACGCCGCTTGGGCGCGGTCTTGACTGTAGTCGAAGTCATCGCCGTTGTCTGCGTGACTTCAGGTGTCGATTTTACTGCAACAGTACCAGGGGCCATCGCCAGAGGCCGCTTGGCCTCAATAAAGGTCTTGCTCCAGTAGGCATCATCGAGGCTGTCGATGCGCACACCGCCGCTGCGGCGACTGCTGGAGTGGATGAACTGCCGATTACCGGCGTAGATCGCTGCGTGGCTGACCTGACCGCGACCGCGAGTACTGAAGAACAGCACATCGCCCGGCTGAAGCTTGTTGCGCGCCACCAGAGGTGCGTTGACGTTGATCATTTCACGCGTGGAACGTGGCAGGCTCATGCCGGCCTCTTCGCGAAACAGATAACCGATGAAGCCGCTGCAATCGAAACCCGAAGAAGTCGACGTGCCGCCGAACTTGTAGCGTGTGCCGATCAGCGACTTGCCACGCTCCAGGATGCTGTCGGCCAGGGCCGGCAGTTGGTAAGACTTGTTATCAGCGAACTGGGACAGTTCGTCTTCGGTAGCGAGCTCGTCCTGCAGGACTGCCGCGTCGGCGCGACGGGCTGCGGACTGGGCGTTGGCATTGATTGCGCTCTGATAGCGTGGAACTGGCTGGGCCTGTTCCTGCTGTGCGACCGGCATATTGGCCGAGCAACCGAAGAGAAATGTAACGAGTGCGAGAGGCACGAGGGGTGCGAAGCGAACAACTTGCATGGGCACAACCGTGGCTGACTAGTTAAGATGGCGAGACTATGCCTTTTATGAAGGTGATTTGCAAATTCAATCGAACTAGATGTGACTTATGAGTTCGGCCATGACATGTGCCGCGCGGTACGGTAAAAAGACGTCCATCTGCGCGCTGTGATCCGTCGGCTGCGGATTGATTTCTGCGGTAAAACCCCCGGAAACCCTGGTGCGAATGACAGGTTCGTGAATGTAGGGGAAGCTTGCGGTGGTGCCGATACTCAGGACCGCGTCATAGCCTATAGCCAGCTGTTCATACAGTGTTTCCAGCGCTTTTTCGGGGAGCATTTCCTGAAAAAGAACGACGGACGGTCGCAAAATGCCACTACATGCCGGGCATAAGGGGGGCAAAGGGCGCTGCAAGTGCTCGCTCAATTGAGAATCCTCAGCACCGCAGGATTGGCAAAACAGTGGCGAGAGTTGCCCGTGAATTTCGATCAGGCGCTCCGGCGGACTGCCCGCCGCGCGATGGTAACCGTCGACGTTCTGGGTCAGTACCCAGCACTCGGGTTTGATGCGCTGCAACTGGGCGATGGCGTAATGCGCGACATTCGGCTCGCCACCCAGGCACGCCTTGCCCAGTTCGGCGATGTATTTCCAGCACAGCTCCGGGTCACGACGCAGCATGGGCCCGGACAGGGCCATTTCGATAGGCAGGCCATCGTCGGTCTTGCCATTGTAGAGCCCGCCCACGCCACGATAGGTCGGCAGCCCTGAATCGGCAGACAGGCCCGCCCCGGTGATCACCAGAATCCGTTGTGCATGGCGCAAGGCAGCCGCCGTCTGCATCAACAGCGCCTGATCTACCACCCGAGCGTCTCTTTAAGGAAGGGAATGGTCAGCTTGCGCTTTTCCTGGAGTGACGCCTGATCGAGCCGCTCGAGCAATTCGAACAACGCGCTCATGCTGCGCGTACCACGCGTCAGGATGAAATGCCCGACATCGTCGGTCAGGTGCAGGCCGCGCCGCGAAGCACGCAGTTGCAAGGCGCGCAGTTTGTCTTCGTCGGACAGCCCGCGCATCTGGAACACCAATGCCATGGTCAGGCGCGATTTCAGGTCGGGAAGCTTTACCGGCAGTTCGCGGGGCGATTTGGACGCGGCAATCAGAAGACGACGCCCGCTGTCACGCAGACGATTGAACAGATGAAACAGCGCTTCTTCCCAGTCCGGCTTGCCGACGATCGCCTGCAGGTCGTCCAGACACACCAGCTCGTACTGCTCCAGATGATCGAACAGCTCGATGCCTTCATCTATGACTTCGGCCAGCGGCAGATACACCGCAGGCTCGCCAAGCTGTTCGAAACGCAGGCAGGCAGCCTGCAGCAGGTGCGTGCGCCCTACCCCGTCCTTGCCCCACAGATAGATGAGGCTTTCGGTCCAGCCAGCGTCGGCTTCGCACAGCCGCTCGACATAGCCGAGTGCAGCGGCGTTGGCGCCTGGATAGTAATTGACGAAAGTGGCGTCATCACGCAGACGCACACTCAGGGGCAGCTGAATCGGTTTCATGCTGACTAACGGCTCATGCAAACCGTCAAGGGCCTCTGTGTAAAGAGCGCAAAGTTTATACCCGTGACGCTGGTCGCACAATGCGACAGACCTCAAGCAAAATCAAAGGTTTGCGTCAGGGGGAGTAAAGCGCCGCTCAGGACAGGGCGCTTGAAGGGGGGGGCATGCCCTCAAGGCATGAGCCTCTTCACCGGGCGGCGAAGAGGCTTGCGTCGACCTTACAGCTCCGGATCTTCCGCGCCTGCGTAGATTTCCGAGTCCTTGTACAGATCATGCATGTGGCGCACCAGCACCATGATCACCGCCGCCACCGGCAGGGCCAGCAGAATGCCGGTAAAGCCGAACAGCTCGCCACCCGCCAGAATCGCGAAGATCACTGCGACCGGGTGCAGGCCGATGCGATCACCGACCAGCAATGGCGTCAGCACCATCCCCTCCAGCGCCTGACCGATCATGAACACCGCCACAATCCCCATCATCGGGTACAGGTCACCGCCAAACTGGAACAGCCCAGCCACCAGCGCAGCACCGATACCGATCACGAACCCCATATAAGGCACGATGGCCGCCAGACCGGCAATGACGCCGATCAGCAGGCCCAGTTCCAGCCCGACCAGCATCAGACCGGCCGCGTAGATCACGCCAAGGCCGACCATCACCAGCAACTGACCGCGTATAAACGCGCCCAAGACTTCATGGCACTCGCCCGCCAGCTTGACGATTTGCGCTTCACGCTGACGCGGCAGCAGGCCACGAATCTTGCCGGTCATGATGTCCCAGTCGCGCAGCAGGTAGAAACACACCACGGGGATCAGCACCAGGTTGGTCAGCCAGCCGATCAGCGCCAGACTCGAAGCCGTAGCCTGGGACAGCAC
This sequence comes from Pseudomonas sp. SZ57, assembly GCF_009495975.1. Taxonomy (NCBI): domain Bacteria; kingdom Pseudomonadati; phylum Pseudomonadota; class Gammaproteobacteria; order Pseudomonadales; family Pseudomonadaceae; genus Pseudomonas; species Pseudomonas sp. SZ57. The sequence continues at coordinate 73,595 of NZ_WIBD01000023.1, forward strand.
GATAGAGACAATGTCCCCGGCCTGGCCCATATGCTCGGAAATGGCTGCCTTGATCTTGTCGAACTTCCAGAACCCGTCGGCCAGCCCGAACTTGGCCTGAACCCATGGCAACGCCGCGTGTTGCAGCCAGTCGAGAATCTGCGGCGCCAGTTCGTAGAGACGGAACAACTGCTTGGCCAGCATCGGCACCAGAATCAGCAGCAACGCCATCAGCACCAGCGTGAACAGCCCGAACACGACCACCACGCTCAGGGTTCTGGACAATCCGGCGCGCTCCAGGCGATCCACCAGCGGATCGCCCATGTAGGCCAATAACAACGCCACCAGAAAAGGAGTGAGGATTGGGTGCAACAGCACCACGAACGCGACCAGCAAGGCCAGGCCGCCGATCCAGAACCAACGCCGCATATCAGTCATCAACATCCCTCAAGCCAATGGAAAAGCGTTCTTGCCGAATTACCAGCGGAAATAAAGTTGTGGCGCGGACGCCGGAACAATCATCGGTGCGGGCGCAGGTGCCGGAACAGCAGCGGCTCCATTGGCTGGCGCAACCGGCGCAGTCGCATCGACCGGCGCAGCAGGCGGCGCTGCGGTAGCGGCTGCTTCGGCTGCGGGCACTTCCTGCAGTTTGGCCAGCGACAACTGCGAGCGTAGCTGATCGGTGCTGCCACTGACCTCAAACACCACTTTATCGCCTTCGACAGAACTCAGACGCACGCCGAACGGTTCGAGTAACTGAAGCAGTTGCGCATAGCGCTCCAGCGTCATGCCCTGAACCTGGATCAGCATGCCGGTCGACGCACCGGGCTTGGCGACGAAGCGCGGCGCCAGACGCTCGCTTACCGAGAGCAGCACCGCATCGGCCAACGCCTCGGAGGTGGCACCGGTTGCGGTGCCCTGTTCGCGCTGATCACCCAGCCACAAGCGCCATTTGCCCTGCCACTGACCGCCATCTTCCCTGGCGTGCACGGCCAGTATCGCGTCAGCGCCATAGCGCTCGGAAGCTTCCTTGAGCGGCGCAGGGTCAGTGCCCTCCAGGGTTTTCGCATTACCGATGCCCTGCTCGCTCAAATCAGCCAGCGGCAGACGCAGCGGCAGTCCGCGGTGCTGAGCAGCCTGGCGCAAGGGTTCGGCGGCGGCCTGACCGTCGCCGACCAGATTCGAGCCTTCCACCGAGTCATTCAGCCACCAGCCGAGAATCGACGGACGATTGCTGCCCCAGATCGACAGTCCCGCATCGTGCAGCGCACGGTCGGTGGTTGCCGGATCGAAGTCGACCAGCAGGGTTTCCGGCGGTCCGGCCTCGTAGCCGAACTGGCTAATGATCTGCTGCGGGTCTTTGCGCAGCGCGGCGATGGCCGAACCCTGCACGGCCTTGGCGTCGCCGGTCAGGCGCAGCACCAGGGTTTCGACGGCGGCCTGCGTGGCCCGCGTGCGCTCATCGGGCGACTGGCCATTGACCGGCTCGCGAACCTGATAAAGGTTGCTGACCGTTTCGGCAAGGCTGGGAAGGCTGATCAGGGACAGACAGCCGATTAGAAGAATTCTGGAAAAACGCATGGACAGTTCCCGAACGGAAAAAAGTAAAAAGAAGCTGTTTCAGCAGGTGTACAGGTCTGGGACAGACGTGAGCCACCTATCATTCAGTTCGCGCATAAAGTACACCCTAAACGTCCAGGCTCGCACTGACAGGCCACCTGGTTGAGGTTTATTTGGTGCAACACCGCCCTGTTGTCGGCGCAAGGATGGCCCCTGGTGAGCAAGCCTGATAAAATCGCGCGCCTTCGCAGACCGGCAATCGCCATGGCCCCAACATTACCACCGCATGACAGCGCGGTGCTGAACGGGCCCTAACGCAGCGGTCGATACCTCCGAATCCCCCCTAAAGGCCTGGATTTTCTATGAGCAAGCAACCCTCCCTGAGCTATAAAGACGCCGGTGTAGACATCGACGCCGGTGAAGCATTGGTCGAACGCATCAAGAGCGTCGCCAAGCGCACCAAGCGTCCGGAAGTCATGGGCGGCCTGGGAGGCTTCGGCGCCCTCTGCGAAATCCCGGCCGGCTACAAGCAACCGGTTCTGGTTTCCGGCACCGACGGCGTGGGCACCAAGCTGCGTCTGGCGCTGAACCTGAACAAGCACGACACCATCGGCATCGACCTGGTCGCCATGTGCGTCAATGACCTGGTGGTCTGCGGTGCAGAGCCGCTGTTCTTCCTCGATTACTACGCCACCGGCAAACTGAACGTCGACACCGCCGCTCAGGTCGTCACCGGCATCGGCGCCGGCTGCGAACTGGCCGGTTGCTCGCTGGTCGGCGGCGAAACCGCTGAAATGCCGGGCATGTACGAAGGCGAAGACTACGACCTGGCAGGCTTCTGCGTCGGCGTGGTGGAAAAGGCCGAAATCATCGACGGCTCGAAAGTCGCTGCCGGTGACGCCCTGCTCGCCCTGCCATCGTCCGGCCCGCACTCCAACGGTTACTCGCTGATCCGCAAGATCATCGAAGTGGCAGGTGCGGACATCGAGAACATCCAGCTGGACGGCAAACCGCTGACCGAACTGATGATGGCACCGACCCGCATCTACGTGAAGCCGTTGCTCAAGCTGATCAAGGAAACCGGCGCAGTCAAGGCCATGGCCCACATCACCGGTGGCGGCCTGCTCGACAACATTCCACGCGTACTGCCCGAAGGCGCTCAGGCCGTGGTCGACGTCGCCAGCTGGCAGCGTCCGGCCGTGTTCGACTGGCTGCAGCAGCAAGGCAACGTTGCGGAAAACGAGATGCACCGTGTGCTGAACTGCGGCGTGGGCATGGTGATCTGCGTCGCTCAGGAGCACGTTGAAGCGGCACTGAAGGTGCTGCGTGAAGCAGGCGAACAGCCTTGGGTGATCGGCCAGATCGCCACCGCTGCCGAAGGCGCAGCACAAGTCGAGCTGAAAAACCTCAAGGCGCATTGATGCCAGCCATCTGCGAAGTCGTGGTGCTGCTGTCCGGCACCGGCGGCAACCTGCAAGCGATGATCGACAGCTTCAAGGACGGGGCCAGCCCCGTCCGCATCCGCGCGGTGATTTCCAACCGTGCAGATGCGTTCGGCCTGCAACGCGCCCGGGACGCAGGCATCGAAACCTGCGTACTGGATCACACCGCGTACGAAGGCCGTGAGGCTTTCGATGCTGCGCTGATCGAACGGATCGACGCCTTCCAGCCACAGCTGGTCGTACTGGCCGGGTTCATGCGCATTCTCAGCGCAGGATTCGTTCGCCACTATCACGGCCGTCTGCTGAATATTCACCCTTCCCTGCTGCCGCGTTACAAAGGCTTGCACACGCACAAGCGTGCGTTGGAGGCCGGCGACGCCGAGCATGGCTGCAGCGTGCATTTCGTTACCGAGGAACTCGATGGCGGCCCACTGGTCGTACAGGCAGTTATTTCGGTACAGTTGCACGACACGCCCGCAACGCTCGCGCAACGGGTCCATGTTCAAGAGCACCGTATTTACCCACTGGCCATTCGCTGGTTTGCCGAAGGCCGACTGAGCCTTGGTGAACAAGGTGCGTTACTCGATAGCCAGTTACTCCCGGCCAGCGGCCATCTGATTCGACATTAGGAGATACTATGCGTCGCGCTCTGCTCTTCGCTTTCGCCCTGCTCGCATTGCCTGCCGTACAGGCCGCAGACCTTCAACCCTTCTCCGCCAGCTACACCGCCGACTGGAAACAGCTGCCCATGAGCGGCACGGCTGAACGCAGCCTGGAAGCCGGCGCCAACGGCACCTGGACCCTGAGCTTCAAGGCCTCGATGATGATCGCCAGCCTGACTGAAGTCAGCACACTGAAGGTCGACAAGGACACCCTGCTGCCGCAGACCTACAGCTTCGAGCGCAGTGGCCTGGGCAAATCCAAGAAGGTCGATCTGGCGTTCGACTGGAACACCAAGTTCGTCACAGGCACCGACCGTGGCGATGCGATCAAGCTGCCGCTCAACCGTGGCATCCTCGACAAGTCCACCTATCAGCTGGCGTTGCAACATGACATCGCTGAGGGCAAGAAGAGCATGAGCTATCAGGTTGTCGACGGTGATGAAGTGGACACCTACGACTTCCGCGTGCTGGGTTCGGAAAAAGTCACCACCAAGACAGGCCAGGTCGATGCGATCAAGGTCGAGCGCGTGCGCGACCCGACGCAAAGCAAGCGCACCACCGTGCTGTGGTTCGCCAAGGACTGGGATTACCTGCTGGTCCGCCTGCAACAGGTCGAAACCGACGGCAAGGAATACAACATCGTCTTGCTGGACGGCACCGTCAACGGCAAGGCCGTCAAAGGCAGCTGATTGCCCTGACCACCCGCACCACAGAGCCCCGCTTTTTAGCGGGGCTTTTTATTGGCTGAAGGCATGCGACGCAGAGCGCCGCACGATAGTTGCGCCGGCACCGGCCCCTTCGTGAGCAAGCTCACTCCCACGCCCTTCGGGCAGAAGCGCAGAGCATCGGGCACGATAGTTGAGGTTATCGTTCCTAACGCTCCAGCGTGGGAATGCAGTTCGCGACGCTCCGCGTCGTCAAGAGGACGCGGAGCGTCTGGAACGGTGTTTTCACGTGCGTTCGGACAGGCTTGAAGCACATGAAACATCCTTCATTTTGCCACCACTGCGCTGTAAGCCTTGTCATGCAAGGGCTGCAGAGGATCGATCAGTTTCTGACCACCGGGGAACCTGAACAGGCTATTTACTTAGGCAGCTAACAAATCCTATAAAAGAGTCCTGCGACACATCGCCGCAGTATCCAGAGGCCTAACCATCAAGGCCATCAAAGTCAGGAGCTTACTACTATGACTGTCAGAGTTACTGAACGCGACGACGCCCACCTCTCTCACGAAGCCGTTGCCGACGGCATCCAGATCTGGGATGTGCACCAACAGGATCAACTGGTAGGCATGTTCCACGTTGAGTCCGATGCCCTTCGCTATAAGGAAGAGCTGGAAGCGCTGGAAAGCCAGGGCAACCACTGAACAATTCCAAGAACAGGAAAAGACAAAACCCGCTGAATGCGGGTTTTGTTTTGACACCTCAATGACAGCGCCGTGGGCTTACCACATCAGATCGTCAGGTACCTGATACGCCGCGTACGGGTCGTCTGCATCCGGCGCTTCGGTCGGGGTGTTGAGCAGCACGATACGACGCGGGTCACGCTCCTGAATCTTCAGCGCAGCCTCACGCGGAATGATCTCGTAACCGCCACCGTGGTGAACGATGGCCAGTGAACCGCTGCTGAGCTTGTTGCGCACCATGGCGTTGACCGGAATGCGCTTGACCTTCTTGTCGTCAACGAAGTTGTAGTAATCCTCGGTGATCAGCTTGGGCAGGCGCGACACTTCGATCAGTTGCTTGACCTGAGCGGTGCGGGCCTTCTGCTCGACCTTCTCCTGCTGCTGACGGTTCAGCTCCTGATCACGCTTGGCCTTCTCGGCCATGGCCTCCTGGGCCGCACGCTTTTGCGAGTCATCGGCCTGCGCCTGACCCTTGTGCACCAGACGCTGCTCTTTCTGCTTTTCTTTGCCGACCTGCTTGGCCTGCTTTTGGTTGACCAGACCTGCCTTGAGCAACTGATCGCGAAGGGAAAGGCTCATTGTCTACTCACTTATACCGTTACCGCACCCTCAGCCGCAGCCGGGTGTGCTCTTTTCCTGACGTTTGGCTTCGCCCCACAACGCGTCCATTTCTTCGAGCGAGCACGCTTCGATAGGACGCTGCAGGTGGCGCAAAGCCTGTTCAATGAATCGGAAGCGTCTGTCGAACTTGCTATTGGCCGAGCGTAGCGCAGTTTCCGGGTCGACCTTGAGGTGTCGGGCCAGGTTGACGACGCTGAACAGCAGGTCGCCGACTTCCTCGGCAATGCCCTCGGCGTCATTGTCGACCATGGCCTCGAGAATTTCATCGAGTTCTTCACGCACCTTGTCGACCACCGGCAATGCCGCAGGCCAGTCGAAACCCACCTGCGCCGCACGCTTCTGCAGTTTGGCCGCACGACTCAACGCCGGCAAGGCCCGGGGCACGTCGTCGAGCAGCGACAACTGCTCTGGAACGCCGGCCTTTTCGGCACGCTCCTCGGCCTTGATTTCGTCCCAGCGAAGGTTGACCTGCTCGTCGGTCAGGCGCGGCGTTTCTGCCGGCGCGTACAGCTCGCCGGTCGGAAACACGTGCGGATGGCGACGCAGCAACTTGCGGGTAATACCGTCAATCACATCATCGAATTCAAACCGGCCTTCCTCTTTGGCCAACTGCGCATAGAAGACCACCTGAAACAGCAGGTCTCCCAGCTCGCCTTTCAGATGGTCGAGGTCGCCCTGTTCAATGGCATCGGCCACTTCATAGGCTTCTTCCAGCGTGTGCGGCACGATGCTGGCGTAGGTCTGCTTCAGGTCCCACGGGCAGCCGAACTGCGGATCACGCAGCCGGGCCATGAGGTTGAGCAGGTCTTGAACTGTATACATGGGGCTCCCTGTGAGCGCAGGCACCGCTTATGGCGTCCTGTTCCTGCGCGTTTCAATGATGTTCGGCAACTGGGAAATACGCCCCAGCAACCGCCCCAGCGCGTCCAGACCCGGAATCTCGATGGTCAGGGACATAAGCGCTGTGTTGTCTTCCTTGTTCGAACGGGTGTTGACCGCCAGCACGTTGATCCGCTCGTTGAGCAGCACCTGGGTGACGTCGCGCAGCAAACCGGAACGGTCGTAGGCGCGGATGATGATGTCCACCGGATAGGTGAGTACCGGCACCGGCCCCCAGCTGACCTGAATGATCCGCTCGGGCTCGCGACCGCCTAGCTGCAGCACCGAAGCGCAATCCTGACGGTGAATGCTGACGCCACGACCCTGGGTGATATAACCGACGATGGCATCGCCCGGCAGCGGCTGGCAGCAGCCAGCCATCTGCGTCATCAGGTTGCCGACGCCCTGAATCTGAATATCGCCACGCTTGCCGGGCTTGTAGCCGGTGGCCTTGCGCGGGATCAGCTCCAGTTGTTCATTGACGCGATCAGGCTCGACCTGCTGCTGAGCCAGATTGACCAGTTGCGCCAGACGCAGATCGCCTGCGCCCAAGGCCGCGAACATGTCGTCGGCGGTCTTGTGATTGGCCTTTTCCGCCAGCTTGTCGAAATCGACCTGCGGCAACGCCAGGCGCGCCAGTTCGCGTTCGATCAGGGTTCTGCCGGCGGCGACGTTCTGGTCGCGGGCCTGCAGCTTGAACCAGTGAACGATCTTGGCCCGCGCGCGCGAGGTAGTGATGTACCCCAGGTTCGAGTTCAGCCAGTCGCGGCTCGGCGTACCATGCTTGCTGGTGATGATCTCGACCTGCTCACCGGTCTGCAGGCTGTAGTTGAGCGGGACGATGCGGCCATTGATTTTTGCACCCCGGCAGTTATGGCCGATTTCGGTGTGTACCCGATAGGCGAAGTCCAGTGGTGTCGCGCCCTTGGGCAGGTCGATGGCATGGCCGTCCGGGGTGAAGACGTAGACGCGGTCAGGCTCGATATCGACTCGCAGCTGATCGGCCAGACCGCCGATGTCGCCCAGCTCTTCATGCCATTCGAGCACCTGACGCAGCCAGGAAATCTTCTCTTCGTAATGATTGGAGCCGGATTTGACGTCGGTGCCTTTATAGCGCCAGTGCGCACACACGCCCAGCTCGGCCTCTTCATGCATGGCGTGGGTGCGGATCTGCACTTCCAGCACCTTGCCTTCCGGCCCGATCACGGCGGTGTGCAGCGAGCGATAGCCGTTTTCCTTGGGGTTGGCGATATAGTCGTCGAACTCTTTGGGAATATGCCGCCACAAGGTGTGCACGATACCCAGCGCGGTGTAGCAATCGCGCATTTCCGGGACCAGCACACGCAGCGCACGCACGTCATAGATCTGGCTGAACGCCAGGCCCTTGCGCTGCATTTTGCGCCAGATGGAATAGATATGCTTGGCACGCCCGCTGATGTCAGCGGTCACGCCGGTGGCCTGCAGTTCGTTGTCGAGCTGGGACATGACGTCGCTGATGAAGCGCTCGCGGTCCAGCCTGCGCTCATGCAGCAGCTTGGCGATCTGCTTGTATTGATCAGGCTCCAGGTAGCGGAAGGACAGGTCCTCCAGCTCCCACTTGATGTGACCGATGCCCAGGCGGTGGGCCAGCGGTGCATAGATGTCGAAGACTTCGCGGGCCACACGGTTGCGTTTTTCGTCGTCGGCGTTCTTTACCGCACGAATCGCGCAGGTACGTTCGGCCAGCTTGATCAGCGCAACACGCACGTCGTCGACCATCGCCACCAGCATCTTGCGCAGGTTTTCGACCTGCGCCTGGCTGCCGAGCACCAATGACTGACGAGGGCTGAGACTGGCGCTGATCGCGGCCATGCGCAGCACGCCGTCGATCAGTTTGGCGACCGTTGCGCCAAAGCGCTGCTCGACGTCCGGCAGCGCAATGAGACCTTCACGCACGCCACGGTAAATGACCGCGGCGACCAGCGAGTCCTGATCCAGCTTGAGGTCAGCCAGGATCTCCGCGATTTCCAGACCGGTCTGAAAACTGGAGGTGCCCTCTGCCCAATGATTCTTGTGAGCCTTGTCGGTCTGCTCGGCTTCCCGGGCAAATTCACAGGCCTTTTTCATGACTTCCCGGTCCAGGACCAGGTCGACGCTGACAATATGATCGAGCCACGCGTCGAGATTGATACTGCCGTCTGTGTTTATCGGCTGGTTCGCTCTCACCTGTACCATGCTGCTTACCTTCCCTACGGCGCGATGAATAGCGCCATCAGTCGCCAGCCTTCTGAGCGAATGCCACTTGCCGGGCAAGCAAGGACCGGCATTCGCGGGCCAGTCGGATTAAATGAGGTTCCCTGTCAGCAACGACCTCGTTCCAGTGAACGCTGCTCACTTACTCATTTCAAATAAAGCCATCGCCTCGACATGCGCCGTCTGCGGAAACATATCGAGGATTCCGGCACGTTTTAACCGGTAGCCCTGACGGATCAGTTCGACCGCGTCACGAGCCAAAGTTGCCGGATTACATGAAACATAGAGCAGTCGCCGGGCCCCCGTCTTTCTGATCTGGCGGACCACTTCAAAGGCCCCGTCACGCGGTGGGTCCAAGAGTACCGCAGAAAACCCTTCTGCCGCCCAGTCGGCATGTGTCAGCGGCTGGGAAAGATCCGCCTGAAAAAACTGCACATTGTGCAGATCATTACTCATTGCGTTGACGGCTGCACGCTCGACCATGGTCGCAACGCCTTCAACCGCCACCACTTCCCTGGCCAGACCCGCCAGCGGCAAGGCGAAATTGCCCAGACCACAGAACAGGTCCATGACACGTTCGTCTTTTGCAGGCGCCAGCCATTGCAGAGCCTGCTCGATCATCGCGGTGTTGACCGCCGCGTTGACCTGAATGAAATCACCCGGTCGCCAGGCCAGTTGCAGGCTCCACGGCTCCAGCCGGTAGCCCAGCGTATCGCCGGGGCTGGCCGGCTGGGGCTCGCCTTCGCCGTGCAGCCACAGCTGCGCACCATGCCTGGAGCAAAACGCCTGCAGCAGCGCCAGATCGGTCTCGGCAAGCGGCGCGGTGTGGCGCAACAACACGGCAGTCGCAACCCCACTGAACAGCTCGACGTGGCCCAGCGCCTGCGGCTTGCTGAAACTTTTCAGCATGCCAGGCAGCTCATTCATGATGGGTTGCAAGGCCTGTACCAGCACCGGACAGTGTTCGATGCTGACGATGTCCTGGCTGGCGGCTGCGCGGAACCCCACATCCAGCCTTTTGGCCTTGGCATCCCAGCGAACCGCGACCCGCGCGCGTCGGCGATAGGCCAGTTCGGCACCACTCAAAGGTGCCGCCCATTCATCCGGCACAACATTCGCCACGCGCAGCAACTGCTCGGCGAGCATGCGCTGTTTCAGGGCAAGCTGTTCTTCGTGGGGCACATGCTGAACACTGCAGCCGCCACAGCGACCGAAATACTCACAGGCCGGAGCGCGACGCATGGCGCTGGCGGTGAACACCCGCTCGGTGCGCGCCTCGACGACCTTGCCGCGCGCATTGAGCACGCGCGCCTCGACCTCTTCGCCGGCCAGACTGCCGGCGACAAACCAGGTTTTGCCCTCGAAAAAGGCGATACCGCGACCGTCGTCGGACAGCCGCTCGATGGTCAGCCGCTGCTTTTTACCGGCAGGAATCTGTACGGTTTTAACGCCGCCCGCAGGCTGAAAGCGCAAACCTCTTTCGTGCTTGGCCATCAGTTGGGCGAATCATAGACGCCGGTCGACAGGTAACGGTCGCCTCGGTCACAGATGATCGCCACAATCACGGCGTTTTCGACTTCCTGGGAAAGACGCAATGCCCCGGCGACCGAGCCACCGGACGACACGCCACAGAAGATGCCTTCTTCGCGGGCCAGTCGGCGCATGGTGTCTTCGGCTTCGGTCTGGCCCATGTCGATGATGCGGTCGACACGCTCCGACTGATAGATTTTCGGCAGGTATTCATGCGGCCAGCGGCGAATACCGGGGATCGAAGCGCCCTCCATCGGTTGCAGACCGACGATCTGTACGTCCGGATTCTGCTCCTTGAGGTAGCGCGAGGTGCCCATGATGGTGCCGGTGGTGCCCATCGAGCTGACGAAATGGGTCACGGTACCGCCCGTCTGCCGCCAGATTTCCGGACCGGTGGACGTGTAATGCGCTTCAGGATTGTCGCCATTGGCGAACTGATCGAGCACTTTGCCGCGGCCTTCGGCCTGCATGCGCTCGGCCAGATCACGGGCGCCTTCCATGCCCTGGTCCTTGCTGACCGAAATCAGCTCGGCGCCATAAGCGGTCATCGCGGCCTTGCGTTCGGCACTGGAGTTGTCCGGCATGATCAGAATCATCCGGTAGCCCTTGATCGCCGCGGCCATGGCCAGCGCGATCCCGGTATTGCCGGAGGTCGCTTCGATCAGCGTGTCACCCGGATGGATCTGGCCGCGCAACTCGGCGCGGGTGATCATCGACAAGGCCGGGCGGTCTTTTACCGAGCCAGCGGGGTTGTTACCTTCGAGTTTCAACAGGAGGGTATTGCTGGTGTTACCCGCCATGCGTTGCAGACGCACCAGCGGGGTGTTGCCGACGCAATCGGCAATGGTTTGATACTGCAGGGTCATGGCGTCTTCGCAATCCAGACTGCGGGGGTGCCTATCATAACGGCAAACGGCCAAAGCCCATATCACGCAAAGTGCGCTGCTTATTCCCAAAAAGAATAAACGCTGTTTTTTCCGCTGCCGCCCTGCCCTGCGCAGAGAGTTAGGTGCCCATGCCGACGGTAAATAGCTAAACTCATCCCCTTGTGCCGATACAGCAAGGCAGCCGATGCCTGATATCGACGGACTGATACGTATTGCCGGAGGAAGAGCGTGCTGACCAAGCTGGGTATAAAAGGCCGTGTGCTGCTACTGACTATTCTGCCTGCCAGCCTGATGGCGGCGATGCTCGGTGGTTATTTCACCTGGATGCAGTTGAGCGAACTGCAAAGCCAGTTGCTGCAACGCGGCGAAATGATCGCCCAGGATCTGGCGCCGCTTGCCGCCAATGCACTGGGGCGCAAGGACAAAGTGCTGCTCAGTCGCATTGCCACCCAGACGCTGGAGCAGACCGACGTACGCGCCGTGTCGTTTCTCGACACCGATCGCACGGAACTGGCCCACGCCGGGCCGACCATGATCAGCCCGTCGCCGATTGGCAGCGGCTCGCAGTTGCTCAGCTCGACCGGCACCGATGCCACGCGCTACCTGCTGCCGGTCTTCGGCAGTCAACGCCACCTGACCAGCCCGATCATTCCTGCCGAGGCCGATACCCTGCTGGGCTGGGTCGAGCTTGAAATATCCCATAACGGCACGCTGCTGCGCGGTTACCGAAGCCTGTTTGCCAGCCTGCTGCTGATCCTGACCGGGCTGGCGTTTACCGCGACCCTCGCGGTACGCATGAGCCGCACCATCAACGGGCCGATGAGCCAGATCAAGCAGGCCGTGTCGCAACTCAAGGACGGCAATCTGGAAACCCGCCTGCCACCGCTGGGCAGCCGGGAGCTGGACGAGCTGGCGTCGGGCATCAACCGCATGGCGGCGACGCTGCAGAACGCGCAGGAAGAACTGCAACTGAGCATCGATCAGGCAACCGAGGATGTCCGGCAGAATCTGGAGACCATCGAAATCCAGAACATCGAACTCGACCTGGCACGCAAGGAAGCGCTTGAAGCAAGCCGGATCAAGTCCGAATTCCTGGCCAACATGAGCCATGAAATCCGCACGCCGCTCAATGGCATTCTGGGCTTCACCCATTTGCTGCAGAAAAGCGAGCTGACCCCGCGCCAGTTCGACTACCTGGGCACCATCGAGAAGTCCGCCGACAACCTGCTGAGCATCATCAACGAGATTCTCGACTTCTCGAAGATAGAGGCCGGCAAGCTGGTGCTCGATAATATTCCGTTCAACCTGCGCGACCTGTTGCAGGACACCTTGACCATTCTCGCCCCGGCGGCGCACGCCAAACAGCTGGAGCTGGTCAGTCTGGTGTACCGCGATACGCCGCTGGCGCTGTCCGGTGACCCGCTGCGTCTGCGGCAGATCCTGACCAATCTGGTCAGCAACGCGATCAAGTTCACCCGCGAAGGCACGATCGTCGCGCGCGCCATGCTCGAGGACGAAACCGAAGAGCACGCGCAACTGCGCATCAGCGTGCAGGACACCGGGATCGGCCTGTCCAGTCAGGATGTGCGGGCACTGTTCCAGGCCTTCAGCCAGGCCGACAATTCGCTTTCGCGTCAACCGGGCGGTACCGGGCTGGGGCTGGTGATCTCCAAACGCCTGATCGAACAGATGGGCGGCGAAATCGGTGTCGACAGCACGCCGGGCGAAGGTTCGGAATTCTGGATCAGCCTGAAACTGCCCAAGGCCCGCGAAGACAAGGAAGAATCACTCAATATTCCGCTCGGAGGCCTGCGCGCCGCAGTGCTTGAACATCATGACCTGGCGCGTCAGGCGCTGGAGCATCAGCTGGAAGACTGCGGTCTGCAGACCATCGTGTTCAACAACCTGGAAAACCTGCTCAACGGCGTGACCGCAGCGCATGAGACGCCTGCGGCCATCGATCTGGCGGTACTGGGCGTGACGGCGCTGGAAATCTCTCCGGAACGGCTGCGCCAGCACATCTGGGACCTGGAAAACCTCAACTGCAAGGTCATGGTGCTGTGCCCGACCACCGAACACGCGCTGTTCCAGCTGGCGGTCCACGATGTCTACACGCAACTGCAGGCCAAGCCCGCCTGCACCCGCAAACTGCAAAAAGCCCTGTCAGAGCTGATCGCGCCGCGAGCGGTGCGTGCCGATATCGGCCCGCCACTGTCGAGCCGCGCACCGCGAGTGCTGTGCGTGGACGACAACCCGGCCAACCTGCTGCTGGTACAGACCCTGCTCGAAGACATGGGCGCTGAAGTGGTCGCTGTCGAGGGCGGCTATGCAGCGGTCAACGCCGTGCAGCAAGAAGCGTTCGACCTGGTGTTGATGGACGTGCAGATGCCCGGCATGGACGGTCGTCAGGCCACCGAGGCGATCCGCGCCTGGGAAGCCGAACGCAACCAGAGTTCGCTTCCGATCGTGGCCCTCACCGCGCATGCGATGGCCAATGAAAAGCGCTCACTGCTGCAAAGCGGTATGGACGACTACCTGACCAAGCCGATCAGCGAACGGCAACTGGCGCAGGTGGTGCTCAAGTGGACCGGGCTGGCGCTGCGCAACCCTGCGCCGGAACGCCAGAATGAAGCGCTTGAGGTGCACGTCGGGCCGCTGGTGCTGGATCATGAAGAAGGGTTGCGCCTGGCGGCGGGCAAGGCGGATCTTGCCGCCGACATGCTGGCCATGCTGCTGGCCTCCCTGGACGCCGACCGCGAGGCCATTCGTGTGGCGCGTGCCAGCCAGGATGTACACGCGTTGATCGAACGCATCCACCGCCTGCACGGCGCAACGCGGTATTGCGGCGTTCCTCAACTGCGCAGTGCCTGCCAGCGCGCCGAAACCCTGCTCAAGCAAAACGCTCCGCACACCGAAGAGGCCCTCAACGATCTGGACAAGGCCATCATTCGCCTGGAAGCCGAGGCGCGGGTCATGGCTTGAGCGTGCAGCGAGACACCTTTCGTGCCTGACGCTCCAGCGTGGGCGGAGCATGTTAGGATGCGCGCAATTTTGGAGGACCCATGGTCGAACACGATTTTCGCTACAGCATGCTCAACCCCCAGCACACGCTGACCGAATGCCGCACGCTGGCACCCGGCCGCTATCAGGTCACCGGCAACGGCGGCTCGATTCACGACAACGACCAGTTGTTGGTGACCATCAAAGGCAGTAAAAGCCTGCACATGCGCCTCACCGTCGAGAAAGTCCGGCACCTGATCAACCCGCCCGGCCAGTGGATTGCGGTGGCCAAAGGCCCGGTATTCGACGAGTTGGCGATTCATCAGTGGAAAGTGAATTGCGACAGCTGCGCCGCCGAACTGAACTTCGAGTTCATGGTAGAGAGCAAGCTGGGCGTCAAGGCGCAGAAACCGGCTGCTACCGCGCGCATCGCGGAGCTGGGCTGGAAAACCGATGGCGAGAAGCACTTCTGCAAGAAGTGCCAGGAGAAAGCGGCATGAAACAGTTTGCGCTCCTGAGCCTGATCGGCGGCGCGCTGCTGGTTGGTTGTACTGCTGACCCGCTGCCGATCCAGCAGGATCACAGCTATGTAACGGAATGGATCGGCGAGCGTCCGCTGATCGATAACAGTCGTTTGACCATGACGCTGGGTGCCGATGGCCGTGCGTATGGCAATGCGGGCTGCAACCATTGGTTTGCGCCCTATACGCTGAACGATCACAGCATCAGTTTCGGTCCGGTGGGCAAGACGCGCAAGATGTGCGCGCCGGCGTTGATGGAGCAGGAACAGCGCTTTATCAAGGCGATCAGTAGTGTGCAGCGCTGGGATATCTCGCCCATCGAGCAGTTGCGTCTGTGGCCAACGCAGGGCAAGCCGTTGCGTTTCTGGCTGGAAGATAGCTGATTGTAACTATCGTGCCGAAGCTCAGCGTAACTTGCGACGCAGAGCGTCTAGAACTGCATTCCCACGCTGGAGCGCAGGGAACGATCACTATCGTGCGACGCTCCGCGTCGCATGCCGTTCTGAACGCTCCGCGTCCTCGTTGCTACGCCAAGCGTCGAAAATCGACCCGATCAGCCCTCGCCACGCAGTGTCTTGAGCTTCTGGATCACGGTCGCGGCTGATTGTTCGCCGAGCAGTTGTTCGCGCATCTTGCCCTTGTCGTCGATGATGTAGGTCACCGGCAGTGCCTCGGAGGGCGGCAGGCTGTATTGCTCGGCCGGGTCCTGAGCGAGCACGGTGAATTTGATGCCCAGTGCATTGGCAGCGCTTTTCAGTTCGTCGCCCTGCAGGTTGTCGAAGTTGACGCCCAGCACGGTGACTTTCTGGTCCTTGAGCTGCTCGGACAATGCATTGAACTCCGGAACCTCGGTACGGCAAGGGCCACACCATTCGGCCCAGTAGTTGACCACCAGCCAGTGCCCCTTGATGCGCTCGCTGGCGACCTTCTGGCCATTCTGATCATTGCCCAGGTCCACGCCACATCCGCTGAGCAGCAAACTGCCGAAAAGTATTACCGCTGCTGTTAATCGCCTTGCCATTTGCTTGTTTCCTCGCCCCGTTCAACCTGCAATTACTTATACCCAAGCCACGACTATTGACCATTCGATATGTCGGACAGTGCCATCGCTGGTTAGAATACGCCACCCCACACAAGATGCGACGTGCAAATGACCGATCTGACGCTGTATCACAACCCGCGCTGCAGCAAGTCCCGCGGCGCGCTGGAACTGCTTCAGGCCCGCGGCCTGACGCCGGACATCGTCCTGTACCTGGAAACCCCGCCCGACGCCAACCGTGTGCGCGACCTGCTCGGCAAGCTGGGCATCGGCGCCCGGCAACTGCTGCGTACCGGCGAGGACGATTACAAGCAACTCAATCTGGCCGACCCGAGCCTGAGCGACGAGCAACTGATCGCCGCCATGGCCGCTCACCCCAAACTCATCGAACGGCCGATTCTGGTCGCTGGCGACAAGGCTGTCATTGGCCGCCCACCCGAGAACATTCTGGAGCTGCTGCCGTGAGCACACCCTATATTCTGGTCCTTTATTACAGCCGCAACGGCTCCACCAGCGAAATGGCCCGGCAGGTTGCCCGCGGCATCGAACTGGGCGGCATGGAAGCACGGCTGCGCACCGTACCTGCCGTTTCCGCCGACTGCGAAGCGACCGCACCCGAGATTCCGGAAAGCGGTGCGCTGTACGCGACCCTCGACGACCTGAAAAACTGCTCCGGCCTGGCGCTGGGCAGCCCGACGCGCTTCGGCAACATGGCCGCGCCGCTGAAATATTTCCTCGACGGCACCAGCAACCTGTGGCTGACCGGCGCACTGGTCGGTAAACCCGCTGGCGCCTTTACCTCCACTGCCAGCCTGCACGGTGGTCAGGAAACCACGCTGATGTCGATGCTGCTGCCCCTGCTGCATCACGGCATGCTGATCATGGGCCTGCCCTACAGCGAATCGGCGCTGCTGGAAACCACCGGCGGTGGCACGCCCTACGGTCCCAGCCATCACGCCGGTGCCGATGGCAAGCGCGCGCTGGACCGTCATGAAACCGACCTGTGCCGCGCCCTGGGCCAGCGTCTGGCCAGGACCGCGGTGCAACTGGACGCGCCGCGCAGCTGAATCGGCAGAGCGCCGGATGCTTTCAGTTAAATCGTAAACTTGCAGGGCAAGGGTCGGTCTGACCCCTTGTCCTGCCTGTTGAATTTCTTTGGAGAACCGATGCACGACTACAAATGGCTGAACGAGTATTGCCTGAATCGATTCGGCTCCGCCAAAGCTCTGGAAGCTCATCTGCCCTCCCCCAAGACACCCAGGCAACTGCAAGCCATCAGCGCCGACCGCTACCTGTCGACCATGGCCCTGCGGGTTTTCCGCGCAGGCCTGAAACACAGCCTGGTAGACGCCAAGTGGCCAGCGTTCGAAGAAGTGTTTTTTCGCTTCGACCCGGAGAAAGTCGTGCTGATGGGCGCCGATCACCTGGAACGGCTGATGCAGGACGCGCGCATCATTCGTCATCTGGGCAAGCTCAAGAGCGTGCCGCGCAATGCGCAACTGATTCTGGACATCGAGCAGGAGCATGGCAGTTTCGGCAAATTCATCGCCGAATGGCCGGTCGATAACATCACTGGCCTGTGGCAGTACATCGCCAAACACGGCAACCAGATGGGCGGCCTCTCAGCGCCGCGCTTTCTGCGCATGATCGGCAAGGACACCTTCATTCCGACTTGGGATGTGGTTGCCGCCCTGAACGCTCAGGATATCGTCGACCGTGTGCCGAGCAGCAAACGCGATCAGGCGATCGTGCAGGACGTCTTCAACCAGTGGCACGCAGAAAGCGGTCGGCCGATATGCCAGCTGTCAGCCATGCTGGCGTTCACCGTCAACCACTGAGTGCCGTCAGATATTGACCACATTGACGAACCGCGACGCAGCGGTTTCGTCGATGCGCAGGTTGCTGAAATCGAACAGGTTGCGGTCGGCCAACTGCGAGGGCTGCACGTTCTGCAAGGCGCGAAAGATGCTCTCCGTCCGGCCTGGCGTCTTGCGCTCCCAGTCCTGCAGCATCTCCTTGACCACCTGACGCTGCAGGTTCTCCTGCGAGCCGCACAGGTTGCACGGGATGATCGGAAACTGCTTGAGGTCCGAGTAGGCCTGAATGTCCTTTTCATGGCAGTACGCCAACGGACGAATCACCACGTTACGGCCATCATCGGCACGCAGCTTGGGCGGCATGGCCTTGAGCGAGCCATTGAAGAACATGTTGAGAAAGAATGTCTCGACGATATCGTCGCGGTGATGACCGAGCGCCATCTTGGTGGCACCGATCTCGTCAGCGAAGGTATACAGCGTGCCGCGACGCAGCCGTGAACACAGCGAGCAGGTGGTCTTGCCTTCGGGGACCAGTTCCTTGACCACTGAATACGTGTCTTTCTCGACGATGTGGTACTCGATACCCAGTTCTTTCAGGTAGGCAGGCAGCACGTGCTCGGGAAAGCCGGGCTGCTTCTGGTCCATGTTGACCGCCACGATGTCGAACTTGATCGGCGCGACCTTCTGCAGGTGCATCAACACATCGAGCATGGTGTAACTGTCCTTGCCGCCGGACAGGCAGACCATGACCTTGTCACCCTCTTCGATCATGCTGAAGTCGGCAACCGCTTCGCCGGCCAGCCGACGCAGACGTTTCTGCAGTTTGTTCTGATTGACTGAAAGGGTGCCCATTTATGGAAATATCCGCTGACGATAGCTTGAGAAAAGCCGGACATTTTACCCGTAACCGACCATTGGTTAAATATGCTGCGCCTGTACTGTTCAGACAGGCGACCACACTGGATCAAAAATGACCACCGGGCAGCTGGCCTGTTCAGAGCTTAGCCACATTGCGGCATACTTGGCGCACTGGAGAACCCTAAAGCATGCCCGAACAACTCAATTCACGCGTCGAGACCTGTTACCAACAAGCCGAAGCCTTCTTCAAGCGCACCTTCAAACGCCCGGTGGTCAGTTTCCAGTTGCGCGGTCAGAAGGCCGGTGTGGCTCATCTGCATGAAAACCTGTTGCGCTTCAACCCACAGCTCTACAAGGAAAACGCCGAAGACTTCCTGCGCCAGACCGTGCCCCACGAAGTCGCGCACCTGATCGCCCATCAGCTGTTCGGTGGCAGCATCCAGCCGCATGGCGAAGAATGGCAATTGATCATGCGCGGCGTCTATGAGCTGCCGCCCAATCGCTGCCATACCTATGCGGTCAAGCGGCGCAGTGTAATCCGTTACATCTACCGCTGCCCGTGCCCGGACAGCGACTTTCCGTTCACCGCGCAGCGTCACGGCATGGTTCGCAAGGGACGGCGCTACCTGTGCCGTCGCTGCCGCGAGCATCTGGTGTTCAGCGGCGAGACGCGCACGGAATAGTCCTCCGATAAACGGCAGGCATAAAAAAACCCATCCGAAGATGGGTTTTTTATGGCCTGAGGGTTATCAGACGGTCTTGCTGGTGTTCACCGCAGCCGCTGGAGTCGGGCCTTCGGCAACGCCGAGGTCGTCTTCAGGGCGGGTTTCCAGAATGGCGGAGCCACCGGAAGTCAGCTCGGACTGCAGCTTGTCGGTGTCCAGCTCGCCGACCCACTTGGCAACCACAACGGTAGCAACGGCGTTACCGACCAGGTTGGTCAGGGCGCGGGCTTCGGACATGAAGCGGTCGATACCCAGAATCAGCGCCAGACCGGCAACCGGCAGATGGCCTACAGCCGACAGGGTCGCAGCCAGTACGATGAAGCCGCTACCGGTTACGCCAGCAGCACCTTTGGACGACAGCAGCAGCACCAGCAAAAGGGTGATCTGGTGCGTGATGTCCATGTGCGTGTTGGTCGCCTGAGCGATGAACACGGCGGCCATGGTCAGGTAGATCGAGGTACCGTCCAGGTTGAACGAGTAGCCCGTCGGGATAACCAGACCGACCACAGACTTCTTGGCACCCAGGCGCTCCATCTTGATCAGCATGCGCGGCAGGGCCGATTCCGAAGAAGAAGTACCCAGTACGATCAGCAGCTCTTCACGGATGTAGCGAATCAGCTTGAAGATACTGAAGCCGTGAGCGCGGGCGATGGCGCCCAGTACAAACACGACGAACAGGACGCAGGTGATGTAGAAGCAGATCATCAACTGACCCAGCTGCACCAGCGAGCTCACGCCATAGGCACCGATGGTGAAGGCCATGGCACCGAACGCACCCAGCGGGGCCAGCTTCATGATCATGTTGATGATGTTGAACATCACGTGGGCGAAGCGATCGATGAAGTCCAGAACCGGCTTGCCGTAGGCACCCAGGCGATGCAGCGCAAAGCCGAAGATCACCGAGAACATCAGCACTTGCAGGATATCGCCGTTGGCAAACGCGCCGACGATGGTGTTCGGAATCACGTTAAGGATAAAGCCGACGATGCTCTGGTCCTGACCGGCCGTGACGTAGGCGGCGATCTTCGAAGCGTCGAGCGTGCTGACGTCGATGTTCATGCCGACACCCGGCTGAACCACGTTGACCACGATCAGACCGATCAGCAGGGCGATGGTCGAAACGATCTCGAAGTACAGCAGCGCATAACCGCCGGTCTTGCCGACCGACTTCATGCTCTGCATGCCAGCGATACCACTGACGACGGTACAGAAGATGATCGGGGCAATCACCATCTTGATCAGTTTGATGAACCCGTCACCCAGCGGTTTTAACGCCTTGCCGGTGTCCGGGTAGAAGTGACCGATCAGGATACCGATGACAATCGCTACGATTACCTGAAAATAGAGGGATTTGTAGATGGGCTGACGAGTCGTCATTGCAGTTTTCCTCAAGGGCGTCGTCGGCATCTTCACCTGATGCACGCGAGCCTATAAAGCGCTAACCCTCCTGCACTGGAGGGATTTGTTTTGTCGAGCTGCGCAAGGCAGGTCTCTGCCATGTAGATAGCAATACGCGTGCCATGGAGTCATTTTGATATCAAAACCCCGCAGCATAAGGCGCACACTGGTAACGGTAGCCGGGATCCGACAGGAGAGGTGGCGGTTTTCCGCCGTATGGTGGGAAAAACAGGCACACAGTGGCGGGTATCCGCCTTCTTTCTGTGGTGACTGGAGTGATCGGTGACGCGCAGAGGTGTGACGCAGAGCGTCACGAACGGCATTCCCATGCTGGAGCGTGAGGAACGATAGGTGTGATAACACTATCGTGCCAATGCTCCGCGTTGGCATGCCGTTCTGGACGCTCTGCGTCCGCTCTTGAAACTGGGGCGAATCACACCCTCACTGCGCCAGAAAATGAATCCTGAACGCCGCGCCGCCCAGCGGGGAATCGCCCAGCGTCAATTGCGCGCCGTAGCTTTCGATGATGTCCTTGACCACCGCCAGGCCGATGCCTTGCCCGGGGTTCTGGCGGTCCAGCCGTTCGCCGCGCTCGAGAATGCGCGCACGCTGGCTCTGCGGGACGCCGGGGCCGTCGTCTTCGACGCACAGTTCATCGCCGGTCGTCGAGCGCGTGAAGCTGACGCGCACTTCGCTCAGGCACAGCCGATAGGCGTTTTCCAGCAGGTTGCCGAGCATTTCCAGCAACGCGCCCTCTTCCATATGCACCTGACAGTGCTCGGGCAGGTCCAGCGTGGCCTTGACCTGTTTGTCGCGATACACCTTGTCCAGCGTGTTGCACAGGCTTTCGACCACGGGCCGCAGCATCACGTGATGCCGCACCAGACCGCTCTTGCGCAGGCTGGCCCGTTGCAGTTGATAGCCGATCTGCTGGCTCATGCGTTCGATCTGCGATTGCAGCACCCACGCCTGCTCGACATCTTCGGGGCGCTTGGCGATGTTCTCGCTTACGCCTTGCAAGACCGCCAAAGGGGTTTTCAGGCTATGCGCCAGGTCGTCCAGAGAGTCGCGGTAACGGATCCGCTGCTCACGCTCGCTGCGCAACAGGCGGTTGAGCGAGTCGGTCAGGCGCAGCAGTTCGCTGGGGTGTTCTTCGCTGAGGCTGTCGCGTACACCGGATTCCACCTGATCCAGTTCCTGACTCAAGCCGCGCAAGGCCCGCAGCCCCCAGGTCAGGCCCATCCACAGCAACCCGAGCAGCACCGCCAGTGCTGCGCCAAAGCCCAGATAAA
The DNA here is from genome assembly GCF_009495975.1 of Pseudomonas sp. SZ57. Classification (NCBI taxonomy): domain Bacteria; kingdom Pseudomonadati; phylum Pseudomonadota; class Gammaproteobacteria; order Pseudomonadales; family Pseudomonadaceae; genus Pseudomonas; species Pseudomonas sp. SZ57. The sequence goes on from NZ_WIBD01000023.1 coordinate 95,442, forward strand.
GCTTGCGGCGCAGGCCGTCGATGGTTTCCTGATAGCCGCGCAACGGTTGCACGGCAACGATACTGAACGCAGCATTGCGCCCGCCGAGCAGCCGGATCTCGACGTCATAGACGAAATACTCATCGCCATTGATTTCCTTGATCTTGGTGAACTCGCTGCCCTGCCCGTCGTATTGCGGGCGGTAGTCGATGTTCTCGCCTTCGGTCGACAACGAGCGCCAGACCATCTGCCCCTGGCGGTTATAGATGTAGCCCAGCAGACGGCTGCCGGGCAGATTGAATTGTTCGCCCGGCAATACCGAGGGCATTAACAGATGGTCGTTTTCGACGCGAGCCGCCGAAATCATGGTGGTGACATCAGAAGCCAGGCGTTGCTCGATCGCTCCGCGTAGCGCCAGGCTGAACGCCCCCTGCAGTGCAGGCAGCATCAGCAGCATGAAGATCACCGCCAGCGTGGCGGCGCCCAGCATCAGGCGCAGGCGAAGCGAACGAATCACGTACAGCGCTCATTGAACAGATAGCCCATGCCGCGCACGGTTTCGATAGGTTTGAAGGCCACGCTGCTGTCCAGCTTGCGACGCAGACGACCGACCAGCACTTCGATCACGTTCGGGTCGCGCTCGTCGTCATCGGGGTACAGTTGCTCCATCAGGCGCTCCTTGGGCACCACTTGCTGGTGATGGAGCATCAGGTACTCAAGAATGCGGTATTCGTAGGCCGTCAGCGCCAAGGGCTGCTCGGCCAGGGCGGCGTGCTTGCGATTGAGGTCCAGCAACAGCGGGCCAGCCGTGATGGTTGACTGGATGAAGCCGCTGGAACGCCGTAACAAGGCGTTCAGCCGTGCCTCCAGCTCTTCGAACTGGAAGGGTTTGACCACGTAGTCGTCAGCCCCGGCCGCCAGGCCTTCGACCTTGTCCTGCCAGTTACCGCGCGCGGTCAGGATCAGGATCGGAAAGGCCTTGCCTAGTGCACGCAGCTGGCGAATCAGGTCAAGGCCGCCGATGCCCGGCAGGCCAAGGTCGATCACCGCCAGGTCGTGATTGAATTGCGCGACCTGATACAACGCCTCTTCGGCGTTGGCCACCGCCTCCACCACATGCCCGGCTTCGGTCAGACGGGTTCGCAGGTGGTGGCGCAGCAGCGCTTCATCCTCAACTACCAACAACTTCATGCAGCTCTCCCAGGCACAATCGCAGCCTCAAGACAAAGAATGAAACGACATCGTCGCATCAGTACTCAACAGGCGGGCGCTGACGGGCACGTGTTGTGTCACATCATAGCTGCCCAGCAGGATTTCGCGGCTGACAGGCGCACCATTGTGAGTGCCCGTCAGGCTGCCGTAAACCGGTGGCGAATAAAGCGTCCCCGCCGAGACATTGGAATGCGCCTGCTCCCCGAGCGCGTGTCCCCAACTGTTGGTATCGTCAAGCCTTTCGCTGGTCTTGCTGAATTCGATACGGGCCACGTCAAGCCGACCATCACCCGCCTGCACCGCAGCACTGCCGCCCAGAAAAGCCAGGGCCAGGAAAAACTTGTTGAGATTCAACATATCGACTCCTTTTGCGCTCGGGGACGCTGTCAAGGTATGGGCCAACAGTAATCGCGCCGGGCTGAACCCCGACTGAACACTGCATGAACCGGCGCTGAACAGTCATCCACACCCTGTGCAGCAGAATCGGCTATGGTTGTTTGCGACTTCAAAACATCAACAAGGAGCTGACCATGCGTGTGTGGATTGCAATGATCATGATGGGTCTGACCGGCCTCGCCCAGGCGGCGATCAAGACCGAGCAGATCGATTATAAAAGTGCCGACGGCACCAAGCTGGTGGGCTATTACGCTTACGACGACGCGGTAAAAGGCCCGCGCCCTGGCGTCCTGGTGGTCCACGAATGGTGGGGCCTGAACGACTACGCCAAGCGCCGCGCCCGCGACCTGGCTGCGCTGGGCTACAGCGCGATGGCCATCGACATGTACGGCGAAGGCAAGAACACCGAGCACCCGAAAGACGCGATGGCCTTCATGCAGGCCGCGCTGAAGGACAGCGATGCCGCCGACAAGCGTTTTGACGCCGGGCTGGAGCAATTGAAGAAGCAGCCACAGACCGATCCGAAAAAGATCGCAGCGATCGGTTACTGCTTCGGCGGCAAGATCGTGCTCGACGCAGCTCGCCGCGGTGAGCCACTGCTGGGCGTGGTGAGTTTCCACGGCGCACTGGTCACCAACACTCCTGCAAAACCGGGCATCAAGGTGCCAATGCTGGTCGAACACGGCGCCAAGGACAGCATGGTCACCCCTGAAAACGTCACCGCGTTCAAGAAGGAAATGGACGACGCCAAGGCCGACTACAAATTCGTCAGCATCGACGGCGCCAAACACGGCTTCACCAACCCCGACGCCGACCGCCTCAGCCACGGCGAACACGGCGGCCCGGACATCGGCTACGACAAGGCCGCCGATGAGAGCTCCTGGGCGGACATGAAAGTGTTTTTCAAGAAGATATTTGGTTGAGCGATAGCTGACACTCCGCGTCCACCCAAAGCTCGGAGGACGCGGAGCGTCCAGAACGGCATGCGACGCAGAGCGTCGCACGATAGATTAGCGTTCCGCACGCTGTAGCATCCGCACGATAGGTTAGCGCTCCGCACGCTGTAGCATCGGTACGATAGTTACTGCTAGTGCCCTTCCCTCCAACCCATTCCCCCGGCAAAATGCCGCACATGACTCGACTATCCCTCCTTCCCGTCTGCTGCCCGGAACTGATCCGGCATTGGCCGTTGCCGCAAGCCTTGCCGGGGGCGGTACTGGTGAGTGGGCATTTTGATCCGCTCAAGCTGGTCGACGGCGACTTTCAGCGTTGTGAGCTGCAAATGCCGGCGAGCATTCAGCGTTCGGTTGCCAAGCGCCAGACTGAATTCCTCGCCGGTCGTCTCTGCGCCCGCGAAGCCATGCGCCAACTGGATGGCCGCCTGCATGTCCCTGCAGTGGGCGAAGACCGCGCGCCGATCTGGCCCGCTGATGTCTGCGGTTCGATCACTCACAGCACCGGCTGGGCCGCTGCCGTGGTTGCGCACAAGCAGCAGTGGCGCGGGTTAGGGCTGGACACGGAAAACCTGCTGAGCCACGACCGTGCCTCGCGGCTGGCCGGGGAAATTCTGACAGCGGCCGAGCTGGCAGAGATGGCGGCGGGCCCGGAAGATCAGATCGCACTGCGCGTGACCCTGACCTTTTCGATCAAGGAAGCGCTGTTCAAGGCGCTCTACCCCATCGTGCACAAGCGCTTCTACTTCGAAGACGCGCAACTGCTGGAATGGTCCGCCGACGGCCGCGCCCGACTACAGCTGCTGATCGACCTGTCCAGCGAGTGGCATGCGGGCAAGGAGCTGGACGGTCAGTTCAGTGTGCAGGACGATCACCTGTTGAGCCTGGTCGCCGTCGAAGGTTGATCAGCCGGGCAGCGGACAATGCTCGCAACGTCCAACCCACTCGACCCGATGACTCAGGCAGCACACACGCCTTTGCCTGCGTGGTTCACCGCCCTGCGCCTGCGGCACATAACGCACGGCCTGAAACAGAGGATTGGCGCGCCCGTCCGGTCTTTTCTTCTCGCTTAACAGCGCCAGCCCGGCACCCAGCGACACATCACTGCAGGTGGCCAGTTGCGCAAGGCAGCCTTCCAGATAATCCCCGGCGCTGCTCCACAACACAGCAGCCGGCAGTCCGCCATAAGCGCTCAGAGAAGTAATGAAGGGCTGCAGATTGTCATCGAGCAACCCGGCAAAGCGCTGAAACGGATCAACCGGCATACCCCGCCAGACGCGCCCCTCCCCCGCCAGCCTGACACCGCTCGACACGCCACGCTCATCCAGCGCCAGCGCCACCTGATCAAGCTGCAACGGCCAATGCCAGTCATGCACCAGGCTGGCGACCAGCACCGGCGGAATCAGTTGCATGAAGTAAAACTTGGCCCATTGTGACACCAGCACCGGCAATTGATCAGGCATCAGCTGCGGCCCGTAAACACTCAGCAGCATCTGATCAAGACGCTCGGGGCGCAGCAGATCAGGCAACATCACTACCGGGCGCGCATCATCCGTCGTCAGCAAGGTCCGCCCGAACCGCGCAAATGGCCCGGCAAACAACGGCAAGCTCAACGCGGCACCTGCGTGCGCGGCCAAGTCAGGCTGAAGCACGCTCCGCCCAGGCTGACGCTATGCCCGATCAGCGCGCGGCCTTCATGCCAATGGATGATCCGCCGCACGATCGACAGGCCCAGCCCATGCCCGCCCGAGGCTCGGGTGCGGCTGTCATCGATGCGCATGAACGGCGTGAAAATCTGCTCCCAGGCCTGCTCCGGAACACCAGGACCATCGTCGTCCACGTCGATACGGCACTGCTGCGCCTCCAGCCGATAACTGATGCGCACCTCGTTGTCGGCATGGCGCAGCGCATTGCTCACCAGGTTCTGCACGGCGCGATGCAGGTAGCGCGGCTCGCCCTCGACCCAGGCAGCCTCGCCCTCTTCGGCCCTCAGGCATTCGCCCCGCGAAACCCTTACGTCGGCGCGCAATGGCGCCAGTTCGGCGATCACCTGATCGATCAGCGCATCCAGATCGACACGCTGGAAATTCAGGGTCGGCGCGCCCTGCTCAAGACGCGCATAGGTGAGCATCTCATCGACCAGCTTGTCGAGGTCCTGGATATCGCTGTCCATGCCGATCATGTATTTGCGCCGCGCCTCGGGAGTGGCGGCGTCGCTGACCATCTCCAGACCGAAACGCAGACGCGCCACCGGCGTGCGCAGTTCGTGGGACACCGCGCGCACCAGTTCGCGCTGGATCATCAATGAGCGCTGCAGGTGTTCGGCCATGCTGTTGAACGCCGCTGCCACACGCCCCACCGAGTCGGAGCCCTCGGTCGGCACGCGGGTTTGCAGACTGCCCTGGGCAATCTGCGTGGCCGCCGCTTCCAGCTCCAGCACCCGTCGCTCCAGACGCCGCACCAGCAAGTACACCACCAGACCGATCAGACACAGGCCCATCAAGGCGATCAGCAGCAGCCAATGCAGCGGATAAGGGTTCATCTGGTACAGCGGGCCGATTTCCAGCACCCAGTTGGTGTCGACGATCCCGGCCAGCACGCGGATCGAATCGCCGCCCTTGCCCAGCGCCATGACCGTATCGCCCTCATAGACGCGACGGCGCTGATCATCGTCCAGATCCGCCTGATCCAGCGCCAGCAGGTGCAGGTCGAAACCGAACCCCTTGTCGCTGCGCAGGGCCTGCAGGCGCGCCGGTTGCTCATCGACCGGAAAGCGCACCAGCTCATCGATCAGCAGGTAAATAGTGGCCCGCGCCAATTGCTCGGTGATCTGCTGCACTTCGCCGGTCAGCAACAGCGGCTCCTTGTCGCTCAACTGACGATAAACCCTGGCAGCGTGCGGCCCGATCTGTTCGACCACCACCTTGCCGCGCGTCAGTTGGCCCAGTGCGCTGCTGTCCAGGTGAGCCTGCTCAAGGGTTTGCAGGCTCAGGGGAATGCCCAGCAGGCGCTCCCAGATCGCCAGGGCGCGGCGCCGTTCGATGCCGTCGAGCGGCACCAGATTGTCGGCCATGATCGTAAAGGTGCCGTGAGCCAGGCGCTCGCGGTACTGCTCGCCGCGCGACTGATTGAGCACATGCAGGGCCAGCACACCGAGCAGCGCGACCAGCACCAACACGCCCAGTACACCACCGTAGATGCGCAGAAAGATCGAATTCATCAGGTCAGCCGCTGAACACGTGGCCGCTCATGTCCTGCGCGGCTTCGGGCACAAACAGATAGCCCTTGCTGCGCACGGTCTTGATCAGACGCGGATGAATGGGGTCGTCGCCGATTTTCGGGCGGATACGCGAGATACGCACATCGATGGAGCGATCCTGCCCGTCGTACCCCACGCCGCGCAACGCGGTGAAGATCTCTTCGCGGGACAGCGTGCGCCCGGCGTTGGCCACCAGCAGCCACAGCAGGTCGAACTCGGCGCCGGTCAGCTCGATGCTCTGCTCGCGCAGCCAGGCCTCACGCAGTGCGTTGTCCACCACCAACGGGCCGAACACCAGACGGCGCAACTCGGCAGCCGGCACCTGTGGCGCTTCACTGCGGCGCAGCAAGGCTTTGATACGCGCCAGCAGCACGCGCGGGTGCACCGGTTTGCAGACGAAATCGTCGGCGCCGGTGTCGAGTCCTTCTATATGGTCGGTGTCATCGGTGCGCGCGGTGAGCATCAGAATCGGTCCGTCGTATCGGTCACGCACACTGCGGCAGATGCTGAAACCGTCCTCGCCGGGCAGCATCAGGTCGAGAATCACCAGATCCGGCTGCTCGGCGATGATCCGCGCCGCCGCCAGCGCGCCGTCGCCTTCGATGCTCACGCGCATGCCGTGGTTCTGAAGGTAGTCGCTGGTCAGTTCGGCCAGTCGCTGGTCATCCTCGACGATCAGCACGTGCCAGGTGTGTGGTTCCACAGCCATCTTTCCTTGTCGTTATCGACCGCTTTCTGTTTTTGCAACGCAGGGGTTGCGGCACCACGTCGCAGGCCAGTGTAGCAACCCTTGCGCGGATCACACGCCACCGCACGCGGCATAGCACATGACATGCCAGAACGGCCTTGCAGCTGCGTTTTTTTGTGATAGGGTTCGCGCCCTCAAAAATCATCAGTACATCGCCAGTGCCTACAAAAATCGGTGACAAACGGTCACGATCCAGTAGTTATGCGGCCTACACGCACGGTGTGCGATTCATACACAAACTACACACACTTTATCCACAAGCGGTGCGTTGCAATTCATGTCCAAAACGCATTATCTTGTAGCCCGGCGACGAGGCACACCCTACATGTGGGGTTTTTAATAAAAACGCCAGCACAACTCAAATGGGAAATTCAAGCATTTTTGTTGCGTCTGAGGGGTTGAACTTCAGGCCAGTTTAGGCACCAAGACGCTCGCGCATGAGCCAGAGCCATCCCGTACACGTTTTGCAACATCGAACACGCACTCTTGATCAGATTTTCGAAGGATCGGGCATAGCCCGGTCCTTTTTGGCTTCAAAACCTGGAAGCGGCGACAGACCCCGCTTTCACCTTCGTTTTGGAGCCCTTTGGTCGCCTCTTGCGACTGACTGCTCTAAACGAAATGGTGGGCAGCAATGCCCGAACAAACTTAAAGAACGTGGAGTCACACATGCAAACAGACACAACTCGCGAGAACTCGCCGACCGGCGCGCCGCAGGCAAGCCAGACCCAGCAGGATCTGTCTGCCACTGCCCCCGGTCAACTGCGCGTGATCAAGCGTAACGGTACTGTCGTTCCCTACACGGACGACAAGATCACCGTTGCCATCACCAAGGCGTTTCTTGCAGTTGAAGGCGGCAATGCTGCTGCCTCGTCGCGCATCCATGACACCGTTGCCCGCCTGACCGAACAGGTCAGCGCCACGTTCAAGCGTCGCATGCCTTCGGGCGGCACCATCCACATCGAAGAAATCCAGGATCAGGTCGAACTGGCACTGATGCGTGCCGGCGAGCAGAAAGTAGCTCGCGACTACGTCATCTACCGTGACTCGCGCGCCAAGGAGCGTGCCGTTCGCGCCCCCGAAGAGCAGGTCCAGGCTCACCCGTCGATCCGCATCACCCGCGCCGACGGCAGCTTTGCGCCGCTGGACATGGGTCGTCTGAACACCATCGTCACCGAAGCGTGCGAAGGCCTGGCTGAAGTCGACGCCGACCTGATCCAGACCGAAACCCTGAAAAACCTGTACGACGGCGTGGCGCTGAAAGACGTCAACACCGCCCTGGTCATGACTGCCCGTACCCTGGTCGAGCGCGAGCCGAACTACTCGTTCGTCACCGCCCGCCTGCTGATGGACACCCTGCGCGCCGAAGGCCTGGGTTTCCTCGGTGTCGCCGACAGCGCCACCCACCACGAAATGGCCGATCTGTACGCCAAGGCGCTGCCTGCCTACGTCAGCGCCGGTATCAAGTTCGAACTGCTCAACCCTGTGCTGGCCGAATTCGACCTCGAAAAACTCGGCAAGGCGATCAACCACGAGCGCGATCAGCAGTTCACCTACCTGGGCCTGCAAACCCTGTACGACCGTTACTTCATCCACAAGGATGGCGTGCGTTTCGAACTGCCGCAGATCTTCTTCATGCGCGTGGCCATGGGCCTGGCAATCGAAGAGAAAGCCCGTGAAGACCGCGCCATCGAGTTCTACAACCTGCTGTCGTCGTTCGACTACATGTCGTCGACCCCGACCCTGTTCAACGCCGGCACCCTGCGTCCACAGCTGTCCAGCTGCTACCTGACCACCGTGCCGGATGACCTGTCGGGCATTTACCACGCGATCCACGACAACGCCATGCTGTCCAAATTCGCAGGCGGTCTGGGCAACGACTGGACGCCGGTTCGTGCGCTGGGCTCGTACATAAAGGGCACCAACGGCAAGTCGCAAGGCGTCGTACCGTTCCTGAAAGTGGTCAACGACACCGCCGTTGCGGTTAACCAGGGCGGCAAGCGCAAGGGCGCTGTCTGTGCCTACCTGGAAACCTGGCACATGGACATCGAAGAGTTCATCGAGCTGCGCAAGAACACCGGTGATGACCGTCGTCGTACCCACGACATGAACACCGCCAACTGGATCCCTGACCTGTTCATGAAGCGCGTCTTCGACGACGGCCCGTGGACCCTGTTCTCGCCATCCGAAGTACCGGACCTTCACGACCTGACCGGCAAGGCCTTTCAGGAGCGTTACGAGTACTACGAAGCGCTGACCGAATACCCAGGCAAGATCAAACTGTTCAAGACCATCCAGGCCAAGGATCTGTGGCGCAAGATGCTCTCGATGCTGTTCGAAACCGGCCACCCTTGGCTGACCTTCAAGGACCCGTGCAACCTGCGTAGCCCGCAGCAGCACGTGGGCGTGGTTCACAGCTCGAACCTGTGCACCGAGATCACCCTGAACACCAACAAGGACGAGATCGCGGTCTGCAACCTGGGCTCGATCAACCTGCCGAACCACATCGTCGACGGCAAGCTGGACACCGACAAGCTCAAGCGCACCGTCGATGTAGCCGTGCGCATGCTCGATAACGTGATCGACATCAACTACTACTCAGTACCGCAGGCCAAGAACTCCAACCTGCGCCACCGTCCGGTCGGCCTGGGCATCATGGGCTTCCAGGACGCGCTGTACCTGCAACACATCCCGTACGGTTCCGATGCTGCCGTGCAGTTCGCCGACACCTCCATGGAAGCGGTCAGCTACTACGCGATCCAGGCGTCCTGCGACCTGGCCGACGAGCGCGGTGCCTACGAGACGTTCCAGGGTTCGCTGTGGTCCAAAGGCATCCTGCCGCTGGATTCGCAACAGATCCTGATCGAGCAGCGTGGCGAGAAGTACATCAGCGTCGACCTGAAGGAAACCCTGGACTGGGCGCCGGTTCGTGCCCGTGTGCAGAAAGGTATCCGTAACTCGAACATCATGGCCATCGCACCGACCGCCACCATCGCCAACATCACTGGCGTGTCGCAGTCGATCGAACCGACCTATCAGAACCTCTACGTGAAATCGAACCTGTCCGGCGAATTCACCGTGATCAACCCGTACCTGGTTCGCGACCTCAAGGCCCGCGGCCTGTGGGACTCGGTCATGATCAACGACCTGAAGTACTACGACGGTTCGGTACAGCAAATCGAGCGCATCCCGCAGGAGCTCAAGGAGCTTTACGCGACTGCCTTCGAAGTGGACACCAAGTGGATCGTCGACGCGGCAAGCCGTCGTCAGAAGTGGATCGACCAGGCTCAGTCGCTGAACCTGTACATCGCTGGCGCTTCGGGCAAGAAGCTGGACGTGACCTACCGCATGGCCTGGTACCGTGGTCTGAAAACCACTTACTACCTCCGTGCCCTGGCCGCGACCAGCACCGAGAAGTCCACCGTCAACACCGGCAAGCTCAACGCAGTATCGAGCGGCGGCCACGGCCCGGACGACTCGGCGATCACCGCCCCGCGTCCAACCGAAGCAGCACCGGCCGGCCCGGCCCCAGTGCCAAAGGCTTGCGCAATCGACGAGCCGGATTGTGAGGCTTGCCAGTAACCGTTAACGCCTGACTTGCCCCCACGTTGGTCACGCCAACGTGGGGAGCAACTTTCCTGTTCCAGCCTCCCTCCAGAAACGGCTAGCGCCGTCGCGCAACACTTCTCCTCTCACGCATCCGTAAACGTCTGCCCTCGGCTGTGCCCCCTGGCCAATGGCGGAGGCGTCTGCGATTCGCTGAAATCGGCTGTCCAGCACCAATTGCGAATCTCCGGCATGTCTTCGAAGTGTTCGCGTATCCAGGTGTGATGCTTGCGTAACTGACTTTCGAAAAAATGCACCGCATCCAGACTCTGCGCGCGTAAACGCGGTACGTGGCTCAATGCGTCGATGGCCAGGTGATAACGGCTAAGGCGATTGAGCACCACCATGTCGAATGGCGTGGTCGTTGTACCCCGATCACTGAAACCACGGACATGAAAGCGCGCTTCGTTGGCGCGGCCATGAACCATGGAATGGATCACCCAGGTCGAACCGTGAAAGGCGAACATCACCGGCGCCTCACGGGTAAACAAGGCCTCGAACGACACATGATCCATGCCGTGAGGCCGATCTTCAGGGACGCTCAGAATGCCCAGGTCAACGACATTGACCAGCCTCACGCGAATACCCGGCACGTGTTTTTGCAGCAACCAGGCGGCCGCCACCGCTTCGGTGGTCGGTACATCGCCTGCACAGCCCAGCACGACATCCAGCGGCTCACCGTTGTCACTGCCTGCGAAGTCCCAGATCGACGCCCCTTGCGAGCAATGTTTGAGCGCCGCGTCGAAGTCCAGCCATTGAAAGTCCGGTTGCTTGCCGCAAGTCACGACGTTTATGGTGTTGCGGCTGCGCAGGCAATGGTCGAAAACGTTGACCAGGCAATTGGAGTCTGGCGGGTAATACACCCTCACCACATCGGCTCGGCGCTGCAAGACGTTGTCGACGAACCCGGTGGACTGATGGCTGAAACCGTTGTGGTCGTTACGCCAGGCGTGGCTGCTGATCAGAATGTTGAGGGAGGCCAGCGGACGCCGCCAGGCAAACTCGCGGCTCTGCTGCAACCATTTGGCATGCTGAGTGACCATCGAGTCGACCACTTGGGCGAACGCCTCGTAGGTCGACCACATACCGTGTCGACCGGTGAGCAGATAACCCTCCAGCCACCCTTCACACAGGTGCTCACTGAGCACCTCCATCACCCGACCATCGCTTGCCAGGTGATCGTCAATCTCCAGACACGGCCCTGGTGCAGTGCGGTTGCTGGCTTCGAACACGGCGTTGAGTCGGTTGGAGTTGGTCTCGTCAGGCCCGAAGACACGAAAGTTGTGCGGGTTATTGCGCATCACATCACGCAAGTATTCGCCCAGCCGGCGTGGGGCTTCGGCGATGACCTGACCGGGGCCCGGCACTTCCAGTCCATAGTCGGCGAAGTTCGGCAGGTCCAGCGCCACCAGCACGCGTCCACCGTTGACACTCGGTACAGCGCCCATGCGTAACGCTGGTGGCGGGGTCAGTGCCTGAAGCTCGGGCATCAACCGGCCGTTCTGATCGAACAACGTCTCGGGCGAGTAACTGCGCATCCAGCGCTCCAGTTGCTGGAGGTGCTGCGGGTTACCGATGACATTGGCCAACGGCACCTGATGAGCGCGGAAGGTGCCCTCCACCGGCACACCGTCCACGACTTTCGGCCCGGTCCAGCCCTTGGGGCTGCGCAGGATAATCATCGGCCACCGCGCACGCGCAGCGCCCCCTTCCTTTCTGGAGTGCGCCTGTTGTTCGCGGATCGCGTCATAACAGGTATCGAGCGCCGCGGCAAAGCGCTGATGCATGCCTGGCAGGTCATCCCCCGCGACGATGATGGGCTGATAACCCCGCCCCCGGTACAGCTCAATCAGTTGCTCGTCCGGCAAACGCGCTTCGACCGTCGGCCCGGAAATCTTGTAGCCATTGAGGTGCAGGATCGGCAGCACGGCACCATCCCGACGAGGGTCGAGAAAGTGCACACTTTTCCAGCTGCCTTCCAGCGGACAGGTTTCAGCTTCCCCATCACCTATGACGCAGGCCACCAGCAAGTGGGGATTGTCGAAGACAGCGCCAAAGGCGTGCATCAGCGAATAGCCCAGCTCTCCGCCTTCATGCAGGGAGTTGGGTGTGTGCGGGCCGCAATGGCTGGGGATGCCCCCGGGGGTGGAGAAGCTGCGAAAGAAACCCAGCATGCCCTCTTCATCGGCCGGGATGTCGGGGTGCACCTCGCTGTAAGTACCTTCCAGCCAGGCGCAGGCGTTCATGGTCGGGCCGCCATGGCCTGGACCGGAGATGAAAATCGTCTCGATGTGCCGGTCGCAAATCAGGCGATTGAGGTGCACATAGATAAAGTTCTGCCCAACCGACGTGCCCCAATGCCCCAGCAGTCGAGGCTTGATGTGCTCGGCCAGCAACGGCTCGCGCAGCAGCGCATTGGCCTTCAGATAGATCTGGCCGACGCACAGGTAATTGGCGGCATTCCAGTAACGATGCAGGCGTGACAGCAGATCGGCGTCCAAGGGGCCTGCTTCGCTCCCCGGCCGTTCAGGCTGCGTGGCCGATTCAGCGTCCGACTGTTCGGCACTGGAAAGCGTTGAGTTGAAGTGATACATGGCGACTCCATAGGGTGCAATGCACAAGCCTTGCGACTCGCAGGTTTCAATGGGTGGAAGGGCGTGAACGGGTTCAGGTGCGGTCGTGCAGCAGACCGAGCGCATGACGGGCGATGACGGCGTTCTCGTCGGTAGCAATCGTCCAGGCCGAAACAGCGCTGTCAGGGAGCGTCAGCCGGGGCGCAGATTGGGTGACTGGCTGAGTCGCTACAGCCCCGTCGCGCTTGAGACCCAGCCAGGCGCAACCGTCAAGAATCGCGTCGCGCACCTGGGTCGCGTGCTCACCGATGCCACCGGTAAAGACCAGCGCATCCACACCGCCCAGGATCGCGGCCAGGCTGCCTATCTCGCGCACTACACTGCGTACGAACAAAGCGATGGCCTCTCGGGCTTCGGGGGCATGACTGGCAGACAGCTCGCGCATGTCACTGGAGATGCCACCGGACACGCCCAGCAGCCCGCATTCGTGATACAGCAAATGCTCCAGCGCCTGCACACTCATGCCCTGCTCGCGCATCAGGTACAGCAGCACGCCGGGGTCCAGGCGACCGGGGCGCGTCCCCATCAACAGACCGTCCAGGGTGCTGAAGCCCATGGTGGTGCCGCGACTGACCCGGTTGTGCATCGCGCACAAACTCGCGCCATTGCCCAAGTGCGCAATGATCGTCCGTCCTTCGGCTGCACGCTGATCGTAATGCGGGAGCACGCTGGTGATGTATTCGTAAGACAAACCGTGAAAGCCATAGCGTCGAAGGCCCTGCGCGGTGAGCGACGCAGGCAAGCCAAAACGGGTTTCGAGCGCGTCCAGAGTGTGATGAAACGCGGTGTCGAAACAGGCGAATTGCGCCAGCCCGCGGTGCTCGCGGCTCAAATAGGCCATGGGTGCCAGACACAACGGCTGATGCAGGGGCGCCAGCGGAACAAGCGCCTGCATGTCAGCCATGAGCGCAGCATCGACCCGCGCCGCCACTTGCGTGCGGCTGCCCCCATGCACAACACGATGAGCGGCAGCGCAAAGCTGCCCGTCCGTGTGGCGCTCGATCCAGTCCATCAGGTTGACCAGCGTGCCGCTGTCTGGCGAGGTATCGTTGCGAGGCCATTCCTCACGCTTTTGCGCAACACTGCCAGTGTTCTGGAAGATCAGCCTTTCGGTGTCTTTGCGCACCTCGAAACTACCGTTGCCCAGGCACTGCGGCCCGGACGCGGCCAGCGCAGCAGCGTTGTATAAAGAGAACTTGATGCTGGAGGAACCGCTATTGAGCACCAGCAGCACGGGCTGCGATCGATCCGTCATGGAGCACTCCGTCAATGGCTTGGTGGGTTCGCACCGGCGAAACCTTGCTCACTGCAAACAACCGGGGCCAGTCTGATCGTCGCAATCACGGCGGTATTGATCTGGATCAGAAAGCCACAACACACTGGGCGTAGAGATAGGAAGGACGAGCTGTTTTCACTTGCGCATCGACCTTCCAAGGAGTCCCCCATGAGCGTGCTACCCCTTCACCCCTCTTCTGCCGAAGGCAGCACCACACCCAAAAAGTCTGCCGTGTCCAGGCTCGGGATCGATCACTGGGTAGTGCCTCTGAATGATGGCAGTCACGTGCTGATTCGCCCGCTGAAAGCCGAAGATAGAGAGCGTGAGTTTGCATTCATCAAGAACCTGTCACCGGAGTCGCGGCATTTTCGCTTTCTGGTCACGATGAAGGAGCCGGGGGAGCCATTGCTCGATCAACTGATGGACATCGACTACAAGCAACGGATGGCGTATATCGCCCTGCACATGGATGATGGTCTGTTGACGGAGATCGGCGTGGCCCGCTACGCCGCAGACGACAGCACGCAGTGCGAATCAGCGATAGCCGTTGCTGACGCCTGGCAGCGCAAGGGCCTCGGTAGACAACTGATGGGGCACTTGATCAACGCTGCGCGCCTCAATGGTTTTCAGCACATGACGTCCATGGACTCCGCCAGCAACTCACCCATGCGTCACCTGGCCAGAGCGTTGGGTTTCACGTCCGGCGGTGACCCGCTGGACGCTACTCAAATGATGTACCGGTTGAAGCTGAACTGATGCCGGCAACCGCCACGCCTTGCATCAGAGCGCAGGCAGGCGCGGGTTCAGCGCCAGCAGGCTGCATGACAGATGATGAGCGACCTGCTCGGTGGTGCTGCCCAACAACGTGTCGACACGATTACGGTGCATCGTACCCATGACAATCACATCGATGCCCTCGGCCAGAACAAACGCACTGATCACCTTCGCCGGGCTGCCCATGATCACGTGCCTGCATTCATCGGGCACACAAAACAGGCCTGCCAACTGATCAAAGGCTTCTTGCTCGGTCTCATACAACGTGTGCTCCAGGCTCGTTGAAAAACCCAGATCACCCGCCGACGCAAAAATGTAGGTCATGTCCTGGGCGTAAAGCAGATGCAATTCAGCGTCGCACTGCGCGGCCAGCTTCTCGGCGCTCTTGATGATGACTTCGTTGACGTTGCCGAACTGCTCCTCGGTCCGGTAAGGATCGACCGCTGCCAGTATCTTGCGCGGCAGCGCATGGGCCACTTTCGATACCAGGTGCAACGGCACCGGACAGTCATGCAGCAGGCGGATATCCAGAGAAGTGAACATGGCTCGCGTCAGCCAGGACTCGTGCCCGAGGTCCTTGATCACCATCGAGGGCTTGATCTCGTGCACATGCGCCATGATTTCATCCAGCGGGCGCGTGACCCAGACGACCTCTGTGGTCACCTCCACACCTGACTGGCGTATCAGCTGTGCCTGCTGCTCCAGCCATTGTCGGTGGCTGCTCAGATAACCATCACGCATCTCGCTCAACGCCCTCTCGTTGAGCAGTCCAGCCGTGGCCAGACCCTCGACATAATCGAACGCGACAATATGCAACGACGCACTTTTAGCCCCAGCCAGCGCCCCGGCGCGTTCGAACGCCGGGGTCCTGCTCATCAAGGGTGACGCAATCAACATTAAACGCTCTGACTCAAACACGGAGCACCTCACTGACACGGGTGGCGATCACACGGCTGAAAACGGATCGTGGGAATACTGCCCGTTCATTCTCGATGGCCTCTCACGAGGCTGTTTGACTTAAATCAACAACGGCGAAGAGGTCACAAACCCATAAAAGCCGGACACACGGCCCCGCTCATCCACATTTGAAATGCCTGCTATCACTGCGCGCTCGACGCGCCTATGCTGATTTGAACAAGGAGCACCCTATGACCGCCCATCTGGCAGCCATCAACGGTTTGCGTCTCAAGGCAGAGTGCTCCAGTTGCGGTGTTCGAGAGCTGTGTCTCTCAGTCGGCATGAGCCATACAGACACGGATCGTTTCTCCGCAATCATTCCTCAGCCGATCAAGGTGAAGAAAGGCGCGGCGCTTTATCACGCTGGCGATCCGTTGCGGTCGCTCTACGCAGTGCGTTTCGGTTTTTTCAAAACCACGATTTCTTCGCAGGACGGGCGGGACCAACTGACCGGTTTTCAGATGTCGGGAGAGTTGCTGGGCTGCGACGCAATCAGCGATAACCGCCACGTGTGCGACGCCATTGCGCTGGAAGACAGCGAAGTGTGCCCCATTCGCTTCACCCATCTTGAACAGCTGTCGCGAGAGCTGCCCTCACTGCAACACAACCTCAATCGCGTACTGAGCAAAGAGATCGTTCGCGACCATGAGATGTTGCTGCTGCTGGGCAACCTCAACGCCGAAGAACGCATGGCCGCCTTCCTCCTCAACCTGTCTGGCCGAATGAACAGCCGAGGCTATTCCTCCACAGCGTTTGTGTTGCGCATGACCCGGGAAGACATTGGCTCCTACCTTGGGCTACGACTTGAAACGATCTGTCGCGCCATCGCCAACCTGCGCAATCTGCACATCGTCAGCATCTCCGGACGCCGGGTAGAAATCCTCGACCTGCATCGCCTGCAGGCATTGATCCACGGGTGCAGCTACCGCGCAAAAAGCCTGTGAATCAGTCTGGGCGGGAAATCCTCCGATGATCGCCATCACACTGATCAATATTCTGATCATCACCACGGTGGTCATCGTTCATTACGAATGCCTGCTGCGCCTGAACGGGCTGATGCCCAGACTGATTATCTGGCACCGGTTCAGGATGGTGTTCGGCGTACTGGGCGCGCTGGCCGCCCACGCCGTCGAAGTCTGGATATTCGCACTGGGCTATTACCTGATGAACCGCTCGGATTCACTCGGTCGCCTCACCGGTAACTTCGACGGCAGCTTCATGGATTCGGTGTACTTCTCGTTCACCACGTTCACCACCATCGGTTTCGGTGACATCACGCCCACTGGCCCGCTCAAATACCTGACAGGACTCGAAGCCCTGACGGGGCTGGTACTTATCACTTGGACAGCTTCCTTCCTGTTTATCGAGATGCAGAAGTACTGGGGCACACACGCCAACCGCGTGGAGCGACGCCGATAAGCAGACGGGCCGTTGTGCTGCAACGCGCTTTAACTGACAAAACTCAATGTTTGAACTGCAGGAGGGTATTCAATGCTGTGATTGCGGCACGGGATAAACAGCCGCGTCGTCCATCATCAAGAGGATTGAGCATGAGCGACCTGACGTTGCGTAGAACGATTCTGGACGAGCTTGAATTTCTGCCTCACATCGATGCGGGCGCGATTGGCGTCACGATAGATAACGGTGTGGTGGTGCTCAGCGGCCATGTGAAAACCTTCGCCGAAAAAATCGCGGCCGAGCGCGCAGTCAAGAGCGTCAAAGGCGTCAGAGCAGTGGCTGAAGAACTCGAAGTGCGGGTGCCGAGTGATCTCTACATCGACGACAGCGTAATCGCCTCGCGCTGTCTGGACCTGATTCGCTGGAACGCGATATCACCCGACCTGGCCGTACAGGTCAAGGTGCAGCAGGGATGGGTCACGCTTGAAGGCGATGTGGAGTGGCAGTACCAGAAAGAAGCCGCACAAAAAGCCATCAACACCCTTGCAGGCGTCGCGGGCCTCGATAACCGGCTGATCGTCAAACCCAGAGCCGCTGCCCTGGACATCAAGACACTGATCGAGCAGGCCCTGGCACGAAGCTCGGAACTGGATGCCAGCACAATTCGCGTTACCGCCGAAGGCAATCAAGTGAAGCTCGAAGGCTACGTTCACCGCTGGCGTGAACGCAAAGCGGTCGAACATGCCGCCTGGGCAGTACCAGGTGTAAAGAACGTGGACAACCACCTTCTCATCAACTGACCGACTGTCTGCCGACCGGGTCAGCGGGCCGATAACAGCGGAGCTGCACATTGACCGGACTAGGCTGCAAAAGACATTCCCCTCGTTCATCCGGAGCTACTCGCATGCCCTACACAGCAGACATCCTCAAACGCTTCAAAGAAGACACTGACGAGCTGGTCGACGGGTCCTGGGTCGAGAAGCTACGCGATGGCACCCCGATGCTGATTCGTCAGTTGGTCGATAAAGACCGCGACCGGGAGTTCACCTTCCTGAATGACCTGGGAAAGGGCATGGCGCATTTTCGCTTTCTGGGGTCGTTCAGCAAATATGCAAAAGTGCACGATCAACTTATGGACGTCGACTTCCACAATCGCGTGGCCTACATCGCACTGGCCTTTGAAAACGATGAGCTGACCGAAATCGGCGTAGCGCGTTACGGTGCCTTTGAAGGCGACGCTCATTGCGAGTTTGCCATTGCGGTTTCCGAAAGCTGGCAACGTCGCGGCGTGGCGACAGCGTTGATGAAGCACCTCATGGAAACGGCGACGAGTGAGGGTTTCAGCAAAATATCGTCGATGGACGCGTCCGGAAATCTGGCTATGGACGGGCTGGCCACGAGCATAGGCTTCACCCGTTTCAAGGATGAACAACACGGGCCCAGAGTTTTTCATGAGTATATTCTGGCGCTGTGAGCGAGCACGTCAGGCATGACCAACGCGCCGGTTATGAGCGATGCACAATTGCACCGCCCATAACCATTCGTCGCCTGTCATTCTGGCCGATCCCATGCCTGCGATCAGCCCTTGTCCTTCACAGCCCCCGATCTGCATGCAGCAGGGATGCATTGACGCACATCACATCCTGAAGGATGACCTCGAATCTCCTTGCCGAGCCGATTGCAGCAATTCTCGCATCACTATATGCTGCGCCCCAGATTCGAAAAAAACACTACATAAGGGATTTACGCCTCGACATCGCGCATTCACGAGCCGGTTGACCGGACGGCGAGTTTATCGAAAAACAGGCGTAATTCCCGCATCAAAGTCAGTCACGCACGCACAAGAGCCGGAGAAAATCTGTATAATCCGCGCTCGCTCAAGGGTACTCAAATGACCATTTGCAAAAGCAAACCTGGCTTGTCTGAAAGCAACCTCGAGTTTTCGATCTGCTCGCCTGTGAGGCACAGCCTCGGCAGCACATTCAAAGAGCGACCGGCACACTCATAAGCCGGCCGATCGCGACAACAGACCCCGAGTTAAAAATTCCATTGCCAGCGCACGTTCAGCGCGACGCTGGCAGCCCATACTTTGAAAATCCAACAGGGGTGCCACAGGCAACCCCTCAGGCAGGAGACGTACACCATGCTTAGCTGGGACGAATTCGATAAGGAAGACGGCGAAGTAGTCGCCAAAGCGACCAACGCCGGTCATGCCAACGAAGCCAACATGGATCGCCTCGATAGCGCCGGTGGCCTGGCTGCACAGGAAGCCCGCGCCGTGACCGCGGCCGACTCCGCTGCCCTGATCCGCGCCAAGAAAGCGCTGGACGCACTGGACGTCGCTGAAGGCCTGGCCGAACTCGAAGGCGCCAGCGCCCGCGTCGCCGTTGACGAAAAAATGATGATCAACTGCCGCGCCGACCTTAACCAGCTCGTACCTTTCAAGTACGACTGGGCCTGGCAGAAGTACCTGGACGGTTGCGCAAACCACTGGATGCCGCAAGAAGTCAACATGACTGCCGACATCGCCCTCTGGAAAAACCCGGAAGGCCTGACCGACGACGAGCGCCGCATCGTCATGCGCAACCTGGGCTTCTTCTCCACTGCCGACTCGCTGGTTGCCAACAACCTGGTGCTGGCCGTGTACCGCCTGATCACCAACCCGGAGTGCCGCCAGTACATCCTGCGCCAGGCCTTCGAAGAGGCGATCCATACCCACGCCTACCAGTACTGCATCGAATCGCTGGCCATGGATGAAGGCGAGATCTTCAACATGTACCACGAGATCCCGTCGGTCGCTAAAAAAGCAGCCTGGGGCCTGAAGTACACCCGTTCGATCTCCGATCCGAAGTTCGAAACCGGCACCGTCGACACCGACAAAGAGCTGCTGCGCAACCTGATCGCCTACTACTGCGTACTGGAAGGCATCTTCTTCTACTGCGGCTTCACCCAGATCCTCTCCATGGGCCGCCGCAACAAGATGACCGGCGTCGCCGAGCAGTTCCAGTACATCCTGCGCGACGAGTCCATGCACCTGAACTTCGGCATCGACGTGATCAACCAGATCAAAATCGAAAACCCGCACCTGTGGGATGCCGAGATGAAAGAAGAAGCCACGCAGATGATCCTGCAAGGCACCCAGCTGGAAATCGAATACGCCCGCGACACCATGCCCCGCGGCGTACTCGGCATGAACGCTGCGATGATGGAGGACTACCTGAAATTCATCGCTAACCGTCGTTTGAGCCAGATTGGCTTGAAGGAAGAGTATCCAGGGACGACCAACCCGTTCCCTTGGATGAGCGAGATCATGGACTTGAAGAAAGAGAAGAATTTCTTTGAAACGAGAGTGATTGAGTATCAGACTGGTGGGGCTTTGAGCTGGGATTGATTCGCATTAGTCCAGCAATATACAAAGAAGGTCGCCGAGAGGCGGCCTTTTTTATGTAATGTGAAAAGTCATTTAAGAATTTTCTGACCTAGGTAATCGTATAGGTAGCCAAGACGCTCGTCCATTTCGTACAGTTGTAGGAGATTTTTCCTACAAGGATGGCAACGTGGCGATTCCAGCTGTTGAAAAGAAAGCGATTGAACAGGCACTGAAAAAATTCGATAAAGAGCTCAGAAAGCAGCCTGATTGGGCTACATGGGAATCGAATAGGTCACATAAGTTTGCTATCCGAGTTGAGGATCAGCTGTACCCTGCGAAAAAAATCGTTTCTCTCGCCACCGGCATAGCGGTTCACGACTTTACTGGAGGTAGACCTACAAATGGATATCTTCGTGCTCGCGGGTTTGAGATCGTAGATCTACGTAAATCACCAAGACTTGAGTTCGTAAAGGGAGAAATATATGACCGAAGGTCTGAGATTCATGCGCCGTTCGGCGGTAGTTTTCAAAGCGGGATAGCACCATCAGATAAAGCACCTGCAGTATTTTTATTCACTGGTTCGTCAGGCGAACAATACGGGTATCGGGATGAGATCGATGCGAGTGGTGTTTACTCGTATACCGGTGAGGGTCAGATTGGGGATATGACTCTAACTAGGGGTAATTTAGCTATTCAAAAACACGCAGAAACCGGTCGAACTTTACACCTTTTCAAAGCGCTCGATGAGCGGAAAGGACAGCAATACATTGGTGAGTTTTCATGCGCAGATATCTCGTGGACCGACGGACCAGATCGAGAAGGCACTACACGAAAAGTTTTAATCTTTCATCTAATCCCTGTAATAGATCTGCTAGCAAACGAAGAAAGCCCGAGCGAATTTCTGCAAGAAGACCAACAAGAAATTGAAATAGAGATACTCCGCAATCGCGCATATGAAGCAACCGTTGCGCTGCCTAGCAAAGGCAAGATGACGGCTATTCGTACAGTGTATGCTAGAAGCCGAGCAGTAAAAGACTATGTGTTACGACGAGCTAATGGGGCATGTGAAAGCTGCGAGAAATCTGCTCCTTTCATCACAAAAAAAGAACAGCCTTATTTAGAACCGCACCACATAAATCGCTTATCAGATGGCGGCTTAGACCACCCACAATTTATAGCAGCTCTCTGCCCGGCATGCCATAAAGAAATTCACTACGGAAAAATGGGCGAGCAGAAAAATGAGATGCTTAAGCAAATAATCTCATCAAAAGAATCTCCTTGGCTAGCGAACAAAAACAATTATTAACTTTGCTAAACTAGATTTTCACACATCACTAACCCAGAGCACAGACGGCTTAGCCAACCGACTGTGGCGGTGTAATGGTCGTGAGTTTCTAAAACCAAATAACTATCAAGCAATCCTTATTCGCACAACTTCAAGCTTAATCCAAGCTGCCGAGACCCAATGCACTCCAAAAATCGGAAACCCCTGACAGCCCCTCCCTCCCCTGTCCGATATCGACACGTTGCCAGCGCCGGTATCGTATGCGCCGGTGCCTAAGAAACACCCAACGTAGATGCAGTGAGTTCACGCATAGCTTCAGATTCCAATCGTTCTAATTGAACGGGGAATCTCGGCTTTGCTGATCCGCTCAGTTGGGGTTTCTTACGCCCGCTCTGCGTTGGTCTTTAACGTCATTTCAGCTCATACGTAGAGGTCAGCATGTTAAACAATCTATTCCGGGGCAGTGCTCGTCAGGCACAAGAGGTTTTTGCCGGCTTCACCCCAACCCCCTTCCACCGCCACAACCGCCAACTCCTTGCCCTCCTCCTCGAAAACCAACCCTGGTTCAGTGCCCGCGATCTGGGTCGCATGATCGGCTGGCCATTGAACGAGCGAACCCTACGCAAGCTGGACGCTGACCAGCACCGGATGATCACGCTCGACCTGCACGGCGAAGCGCAGTCAGAACTGATGGTCAGTGAGTCGGGGGCTTACGCGATGATGGTGCATCACTACCATGCGGAGAATCGCGGGTTGCGGCAGTGGCTTACCCATGAGGTGGTGCCTGCGTTGCGGGATGGGCAGGTGCCGTTCGATGACTGCACGCCGAACCTGAGCATGCTGCAGTGGCCGGGGTTGTCGGTGAGTATGTTGCACTGGCACAGCGAGCCGTGGATACGGTTGCGGGATATGCCGATGCTGTTGGCGCATCCGCAGATGCAGGTTGAGTCGCGTCCGCGCAGTTTGGGCAGGCCTTGGTGGCGGGCGGTGCTGCCTGCCTCTCGGCTGGGTTGAATGCGTGGTGATGGCCGTGCCATGTGGGTGACGGCCATTGTGTCTCGTCGGATCAGTCTTTCAGGCGGCGTCGGTAGTCGTTGATCATTTCTTTGGTGACGTCCTCCTTGTAGCAAATCGGTTCCTCACCACCTTCACGGCTATACGCACTGCGCTTGCCGCATCGGCTGCCGTTACGCGCAGAGTTGTAAGGGCAAGGACAGTTGCCGGAGTAGCCATCGATGGATTCCTGGATGATGGCTTTGACGATTGAAGCGTCTGTTACCTGGGTTTCTCTGGCCTGCACGGTGAAGGCGCAGAGCAATGCGAGTATGGCGAAGAGGCCTGTCCCTGTCTTTTTCATGGCTATTCCCTAGCGAGTGCAGACGAGCGTCTGTTGCAAGGTTTTACCATGATGGTATTGGGCCATCAAATTTTGTTTTTTGAGGTGATCTGGTGGAGGCATGGATAGGCCAAGCCTGAAACTTGGTTCGCAGAGGATGTACCGCATGCACAGGTTTTGCTGCCGGTTCCCGGCAGAAGCTTGGACTTATGAGTGATCCAGCATTCGCGTGATGGCTTGGATGTGACGCAGAGCGTCACGAGATGCGTGCCAACGCGGAGCATTGGCACGATAGTCATACGGTGCGTATGGGCACGATAGGTATTACCGAGTGCCTGCGGGGCTACTACACCCCGCAGGCATCCCCCATCAGAACTGCCAATCCAGCGACAGACCCACACCGTGGGTTTTATCCCGCGCACCCAGCAAACCGTTGTAGTCCAGGTTGATGCGTGCGTCCCTGCCCAAGGCCAGGCTGGCGCGGGCGCCTACTACGGCGGCGTCGCGGTCCATGGAGACGCTTTGCACGTTGAAGCTGTTGCCGGCGCTGGCGAAGGCTAGGTGTTGTTCCGACGAGGTGTCGCTCAGGTTGTGCTGCCAGCCGAGGGTGGCGGAGACGTCGAGTTTTTGTGTGTCGTTGAGGTTGAAGCGGTTTCCGGCGCGCATGCCCAGGGTCGAGAGCACGGTGTCGCGTGTGTCGTCGCTGCCTTTGAGGGCTGTGGCGCCGCCTTTTTCGGTGAAGCTGTCGCTGTCGAAGTGGACGTAAGCCAGGTTGGCGAATGGCTCCAGTGCCAGCGGTTGCAGGTTCAGGCGGTAGGCGGCTTCGGTGAACACCTGGCTCGACTGGGCGTCGCGCTTGACCTTCTGACGGTCGGAAAACGCGCCGAATTGCAGGTCGCGTTTCACATCGATGCGGTGCCAGCTGTGCGATGCGCCTGCGGTGAGGCGCAGTGCGCCCTGTTCGTGGCCGATGTAGGCGCCAAGGTGGTAGCTGTCTGCTGATGCCCGCGAGTGGGTGTCGTCGCCCAGGCTCAGCGAGGTGTCGCTGTAACCTGCCATCGCGCCCAAACGGGTGTGCTCGCTGATCAGGCCGTCCATACCGGCAAGCAGGCCGCCCAGCGATGAGGTCGAGCTGGCGCTGTCACTGCTGCCACTGTTTTTGCCCCAGGCACCCAGCGCCTTGACCCACACCGAGCTGTCTTCAGTGCCCGGTGCTGGCTGGTCGTACAAGCCTTCTACGCGCAGACGATCACCCACGGCGTCGCGCAGTTGGCGGCTGTCGTTGATCAGCTGTGTAGCGATGGCCGGATGCACTTCGCCCGACAGCTGGGTGAATGCGCGGCGTGCGCTGGCAGCGTCCTGGCTGAGGATGATGCCCTCGTAGACCGAGTTGCCCGCACTCAGTTGCTCGATGGCCTGGGCCACGCTGCGCTGGTTGTCGGTTTGTGCGGCGCTGGCGAAGCTGTCGCCGTTACGTGCAAGGGCCAGTGTCACGCCTGTACCGGTATAGGCCAGGTTGCCGTCCAGGAAGGTGTAGTTATCGGTCACCGAGCCGAACTGACCCTGAACGCCGCCAGTCGCCTGCAGCACGTTGAACTGCTGACCGACCACGCTGCGGGTCTGGTTGCTGCTGAGCAGCGCGGGGTTGTCGTTTTCCAGAGACAGGGCCATGCTGGCGCCGCTCACGGTCGCGGTGCCGCCGACCACGATGCGGTCGCTGGCGGTGGGCGAGAATTCAACCGCGTAGGTCGAGCCCGGTGCCAGGTTGAGGTCGCCCGCCACTTGCAGCGTGCCGATGGAGTTGCCCGGCGCGACGGTGCCGCCCCGGTTGGCGTTCAGCGAGGTGACGCTGCCATTGCCACCCAGTATGCCGCCGTTATTGACGATGACCGCAGAGGCCAGCGAGCCGTTGATCGCTAGGCGTCCTTGATTGACCAGCGTCGGGCCGCTGTAGCTGTTGGCCCCGCTCAACACCAGGGTGCCGATGCCTTGTTTGGTCAGGCCGCCGTGGCCGGAGATGTTGTTGCTCCATACGTCCAGCCCGCATTGCGGCCCGCTGCAGGTGCGTTGGGTCGGTTTGCCGGCATCGACAATCGCACCGACACCAGGCAGGTCAGCCACAAACTGGCTGTCGCCGTAGGCGCCGTCGATACGGAACTCGGCAGGAATGTCCGCTTCGGTGACGAACATGCTCGGGCCGTTGACCGCCTTGCCGAGGTTGATCATGCCCCAGCCGTACAGCGCGTCGACACCCGGTGCGCCAAGATCGGTGGCGGTGGTTTTCAGGACGTCGGCGACCTGCGCGCCGGTCATGTAAGGAAAGCGCTCCATCAGCACAGCCATGCTGCCTGCGACGTGAGGCGCGGCCATCGAGGTGCCGTTCTTGTTGGCCCAGCCGACGGTCAGGTCTGCCAGGCTGGTGCCGTTGAGGACAGAACTATAGATGCCCGTACCGGGTGCAGAAACGCAGAAGCTGGCGGTGTAGCCGCAACGTGAGGAAAACGTACTCAGGGTGTACGGCGTGGCCACGGCTGCGGCGGCGTTGGGGTTCCGTTGCAGGGCAGCGACGGTCAGCCAGTTGGGGGCGATGTCTGGTACGAAATAGCCGAGCCCGGCCATCGCGTCGGGGTTGTTGAGGTTGTAGTCGTTACCCGCAGCGAAAATGGTGACAACGCCGCTGCGTGCGGCATCGATAGCGCCCTGGTACGCACCGCCCGGACGCGTGCCAAGGATCTGGCGAATCTGGTCGAACTGCACTTGCGCGTCCTGCACGGTGAAGTGCGGGAACGCCGGATCGCGCCCGCCCTTAGTGAAACGGTCGGTAATGCCGATGCCCCAGCTGTTGTTGATGACCCGCGCGCCGCTGTTGACCAGCGCGTTCCAGCCAGCCTGATACACCGCGCCGTCGTTGCCCAGTACGATGCCGTCTTCCGGGCCCGGGTCGCCGTTGTCGGCGCTGATGATTTGCGCGTTGTAAGCCACGCCGTGCATCGGACCGCCGTCGCGATTGCCACCGGCGATGCCGCCGACGTGGGTGCCGTGGTTACCGAGTTTGCCGCCGGAGTCCAGGCTCGGTGCGCCGTCGTAACGGAAAGCGTCGCCCGCCTTCACCGGGATGTACGGGTCGGTGTATTCGCGGATGCCGCTGGTGACCAGATTGACCACCTTGTTGGGGCTGTCGAATTCCGGATGCGGGGCGTAGACCGGCTGGTCGAAGATGCCCAGTTTGACGTCTTTGCCGCTGTAGCCAGCGGCGTAGGCCTGATCCGCGTTGATCGCGCCCAGGCCCCAGTCGGCATTGAACTCGGCACTGCGCCAGCTGGCGGCATTGCCCGCCTGCCCTGCTTCCACATACGGTGCGGCATGAGCCGCGCCCAGTGTCGCCAGGTAGCAGGCGAGCGCGCCACAGGAGGCGCGATTGACCGCCCGAATGGCTTGTCTTAGGGGTTTGACAGAGGTGTGTCGGGTGCTGAATGCATCTCTCATGAAAATTACCGTCCTTAGTTAACGCGCACGAATCTCCGCGCGCATGCATCTGCATGCGCGTCGTTCTTTTGGGCTTAGGCTCTGTACGAAAAGTCGGCGAGCGAAGGTCAGGCAAGGCAAAAACAGGCGAGGAAGCGGAGTCTACGTGTTGTAAATGAGCATTCCGAGCCTGTTTTTAACGAAGCATCACCGAGCGCAGCCACTTTCCGTACAGAGCATAGGGTTGCGTACTGCTTAGAACTGCCAATTAAGACTCAGGCCGACACCGTGACTTTTCTCACGACTGGCCAGCTGGCCGCTGTAATCGAGGCTGATCCTTGCCTCCTTGCTCAACGCCAGACTGGCGTGAGCACCGACCAGCGCGGCATCGCGCACCAGCGGCGAGCTTTCGATAGCGAAGCTGCTGCCACCGGAGGCAAATGCCAGATGCTGTTCGGAATCGGTGTTGCTCAGGTTGTGCTGCCAGCCGAGGCTGCCGGACAGGTCGACCTTCTGACGGTCGCTGATCGCGATGCTCTTCAGGGCACGCAGGCCCAGGGTACTGAGTACCGCATCACGGTTGTCGCTACCGGCAGACAGGGCTGCGGCGTCGCCCTTCTCGGTGAAGCCATCGGTGTTCAGGTGGACGTAGGCCAGATTGGCGAACGGCTCAAGCGTCGCGGGTTGCAGGTGAATGCGATACGCCGCCTCGGTGAACACTTGAGTGCTCTGCGCATCGTGTTTGGTTTTCTCCTTGCCCGCTGCGCCGCCGACCTGCACGTCGCGTTGCGCGTCGATGCGATGCCAGCTGTGTGCGGCGCCGAGGGTCAGGCGCAGCGCACCGATTTCATGGCCGAGGTACGCGCCCAGATGGTAGCTGTCCACCGACGCCCGGGAATGCGTGCCGGAGCCCATGTTCAACGAGCTGTCGCTGTAGCCAGCGACGACGCCCAGACGGGTGTCATCGGCAAGGTTGCCATCGACACCGGCCAGCAGCCCGCCAATCGAGGAGGTGTAACCGGCGGTGTCGTCACGCGAGTCGGTCTTACCCCATGCGCTCAGGGCTTTGAGCCAGACGTTGTCTTGTGCGGCAGTGTTGCCATCGTTGCCGAACACGCTGGCACCCAGACGCTCACCTACGGCATCCCGGACCTGACGGCTGTCGTTGATCAACATACTGCCGATGGCCGGGTAAATTTCACCGGACAATTGCTGGAAGCTGTTGCGTGCCGAGGCAGCGCTCTGGGTAAGCAGCAGGTTTTCATACACCGCATTACCGGCGCCGAGCTGTTCGGCGGCAGTCGCTACAGCCGCCTGGTTAGGGGTTTGCGCCACGCTGTTGAAAGCGGCGGTTTGCTCGACGTTCAGTGCGACCGCGTTGGCTGCGTAGTCGAGTCGGCCACCGAGGAAGGCGTAGTTGGAAGTGACGCTGCCAAACTGGCCGTTGATGCCATTGGCGGCTTGCAGCACATTGTACTGGCGACCCACCACGCTTTGGACTGGTGCAGCACTCAAGGCCACTGGCGTTGCATTCTCCAGCGCCAGCGTCATGTTGGCGCCTGACACGGTAGCGCTGCCGGTAGCGACGATGCGGTCACTGGCGGTTGGCGAGAGCTCGACGGCGTAGGTTGAACCCGGCTCAAGGGTGACATTGCCATTGACCTGCAATGTACCGATGGAGTTGCCCGGCGCGACGATACCGCCGTTGCGCGCTGTCAGCCCGCCGATCTGGCCGTTGCCGCCCAGTGTGCCGCCGGCATTGACCTGCACGGCTGACACCAGCGACCCATTGACCGACAGCACGCCGCCATTGACCAGTGTGTCACCGCGATAGGTGTTGGCGCCGTCGAGAATCAGGCGGCCTGCGCCGGATTTGATCAGGCTGCCCTGATACTGGCGTTGCACAGCCGCGGCGGCGCGAGCAGTGCCGGTGGCGTAATCGGCCTGATCCTGCTGGCTGGCGGTGCTGGCAACGCCGTTCTGCCAGCCTTTGCTGATCAGCGTCTGCTGCCAGGTGGCCTGCTCGGCGCTGTCCTCGGCCTGACGCTGGATCAGCGCTTGATCGGAAATATTATTGCTCCACACATCCGTCAAACCTGCGCCCAGGTTAGCGTCGAAGGTGCCGAGCAATTGGCCCGGACCGCGCATTGCCCGCTCCAGGTTGGCCACACCCCAGCCGACGCTGTTGGTCGGTGCCTGGGTGATCGAACCGTCGAGCTGAGTGGCGGTGGTCAGCAGCACTTGCAGCGCCTGCTCGTTGGTCATGTACGGGAAGCGCTCCATCACCAGTGCTAGCGCGCCAGTGGCATGCGGCGCGGACATGGAAGTGCCGGATTTAATGCCGTAGCCACCGCCCGGCACGGTGCTGTTGACGAGTCGACCGGGCATAGTGATGCACCAGTATTTGGACAGGCCGCACTGGTTGTAGCGTTGACCGTTGCTGCTGTCGAGACCCGACACGGCCAGCCAGTGGCCTTCAAGATCCGGCTCGAAAAAAGGCAGCGACGCCCGCACGCTGGCGTTGGCGTAACCGCTGTTGCCTGCACTGAAGACGTTGATCACGCCTTTGCGCGAGACATTCGCCGCTTCGTCCAGCCAGGTGCCGCGGTTGTAGTGCTGAGCGTAGGCAGCGCGCACGCCCGCTTCGGTGGCGTAGGTCACGTCGGCCGGCTGGCTGCCCCAGCTGTTGTTGATGGCGCGCACGCCGGCATCCGCCAAGGCGCCGTACACCGCCTTGAAGTACTGCGGGTCCGGGTTGGGGCCGAACAGGAAGCTGTCATTCTGGTTGGTGTTGCCGACGTAGATCTGCGCGTTGTACGCCACGCCATGCATGCCGACGCCATCGCGCGCCGCGCCCATGGTCCCGGTGACGTGCGTGCCGTGGGTGTCGTTGTTCGGGTTGATAGCACCGGTGATGCTGAACGGCGAGCCGTCAACGTAGGTGCCGGTAGCGGTGACTGCGTGGTAGCGGGACGGCGTGGCTTCCGGGTGGGACGGGTCGAAGCCCGAGTCCAGCGCACCGATCTTGACGCCTGCCCCGGTGATGCCAGCGGCGTAGGCCTGATCAGCCTGAATGCGGCCCAGACCCCAGTCGCTCTGGAATTCTGCCGAGCGCCAGCTGGCAGCGTCACCCGGCTTGCCCTGCTCGACATAGTCAGCATAAGCCGAGCAGCCAACTGTAAAAGACAGCGCACAAAACGCGCCGGTTGCTACAGACTTGAACGAATAACGGACAACACTCACCCACTTCGACTTTTGCATCCCTGCACACCTGATACTGGTTGGCTCTTGATTGAGCGATTCCAGAACATAGTCCGCAGTGTAAAACTTGGCAACAGTTTTATTTCAATTCTGATACAAAGGTTAAGACATAAGGATAATGCATCGCCGGGCATATATTTCAGTGATAGATAATTGAATTCATTGGGTTTGTTTTTATTTTTATTGTTCAGATGAGTTACTGGATAGTGGCCATTTAATTGCACGCGATTTATTTTTCTCGCGCGCTAGCTAATGTTTCCAGTGACAGTTGCCAACAGCGTTACATGTCTGAGGGCGCCAAAACTTGTCTGGCAATAATAAATATCCATTCGGAGATTCATGGAAAAAGATGACGCAGAGCGTCATGAACGGCATGCCCACGCGGAGCGATGGGCACGATAAGTGGCGCGCGCGTGGTAATGCCGTTCAGGACGCTCCGCGTCCTATCCAAGGCGTGGCCTGCTTAGCGGCGGAACCAGGTATTTGCGCCACGACGAGATGCCTGCACCATGCTGCCCTGATCGCGACCCGACCCAAGGCACTCCCATGGCACGCAACACGGCCTCTGCGCTGAAATCACTGATCAAGACACTGCGCGGTTTATTGAGCCGGGTTGCAGGAGGCACACCGAGCCAGCGACAGCACCCGGAGCCCGTTACGCCTGCAGTGCACTCGCCTGAGCCGCAAGCGCCGGTCAGAACCCGCCGCGCCAAACCCGACAAGAAGCCCCGTCAACCTGCGCCGCCAACACCCACGGCAAAGCCTGCGGCGCCTGCGTGTCCGCACTGCCGGAAAACCATGGTGATCAAGGTGGCGCGCACCGGCAAGAACGCGGGGGAATTCTGGGGTTGTGTGGCCTACCCGACATGCCGGGGGATCCGACCGATCTTTCGCTAAACGCCAGACCGGTCGCTCCTCAAAAGCGCCACTTAGCTGATGTTGGCCAACAGCTCGCGCGCCATGCGCCGATGCTCTTCATCAGACTCGTCAATGACCTGCTGAAGGATTTCACGGGCCGATTCGAGATCGCCGTCCTCGATCAGCACTTGCGCCTGATTGATCTGGCTGAGCGGCGGTTCTTCCAGATCCAGCAGGTCGAAATCAGCGTCATCGTTCATGAAGCTGTCGAGGAAATCGTCACTCAGGCCGTCGGCGGCAGATGGCACAAGTACTTCGACTGGCTCAACCACCTCGGGCTCGGAGAAATCACTGAGGAACTGTTCGTCCGAGAGCTCGAAGACTTCCGGCAACTGGGTCAGGTCCGAAGAAAAACCGGGGTCGACTTCAGCCGGCGCTGGTGTAGCGGCAGGCTTGGCGCGCGTCGGCGGGCTGTCGAAAGGGTCGACCAGATCCCAGTCGGCGTCCATCGACAGGTCGTCCAGGTTCAACTGAAACTCATCGGCGTGCTGCGGGTTCAGCGCGGCAGCCGCGCTTTCATCCAGCTGCGCGGCGGGTTCTGGCTCAGCTTCGGGCTGCAGGTAGAGCTCAGGCTCAGGCTCGGATTTATCGAAAGACAATGTGCTGGCTGCCACCGCGACAGCCGGGACGACCGCCGCAACGGGAGCGATCTCGGCAGCCTTGAGCTGCGGGAAGCGATCGCGGATGTCCTGAATGGTCTGCGGATCGACGCCGTGCTCCAGCGCAGCCTGTTCTTCGCGAACGAAACCAGTGCCGTCGCCCTGTTCCGCCAGCAACTCCAGCAGGCGAATGCGTATGTCATCGCGCTCGGGCTGGGTTTCCAGGGCGCTGCGCAGAATACCCATCGCCTCGGTGAAGCGTCCGTAGGCGATGTAAATGCTCACGCCATCCAGCGCATCCGGAGCAGCGCCGGGCGAGCGTTGTGCTGGCGATGGCTTGGCCGGCGCCGGCGTCGATGGGCTCTGCACCACGGGCTGCGGCGCAACAGCAGGCACTTCGAACACCGGAAGCATGGATGCCTGAGCGGGCTTGATCAGTTGGTCATCCGGGGTGGCGGCGAGCGCCGCTGATTCCTTGCGCTGCTGACGTCGTTTCGAATAGGCAAATGCCACCAGCAAAAGCACGATCAATACGGCAGCGATCAGTATCGGCAGGCTGAGGAATGAATCGCTGCCCGATGCAGCAACAGGTTGAGCAGGCGCGGCAGGCGCAACTGCAGGTGTGGCGGGTGCTGGCGTGACTGTTGCCGGTGCAGCTGGCGTGGTAGTTGGCGTGGCAGCGGATTGCGCAGCGGCCAGATCACTGCGCAAGGCGATGATCTGTTTGTCCTTGCCACTCATCTCTTCCTGCAATTCCTGCGTCTGCGCCTTGAGCGCCTCCAGTGACTGAGTCAATTGCTGGTTTTCGATGGCAGCGGCCGACAACTGCTCGGCGGTACGCTGCAATTCGACAGGCTTTGGCGACGGCGCCGTAGCGCTTGCGGCAGGCGCTGCGGCGGTCGGCAGCACTGCGGCGTCCGGCAGCAACAGGTCCTGGCCGACTTTAAGCGCAGAACCGGCACCTGCGGCGAAGGCCTGCGGATTGAGCGAACGAATACCGTCCGCCAGCTGGCTTGCCGACACCTTGTTGCCCGGTCCCTGCAAGCGGCTGGCGATACCATTGAGCGTGTCGCCACTGGCCACCGTATAGCGTTTGCCCTGCACGGCCGCCGGTGGCGCGACCGGCATGCGGCTTTCCGAAGCGGAGGTGGCCGAGCGCTGCTGGTTGCGGCTGCGCGTGGCAGCCAGGCCTTGCGCCGAGGTGGCAGGATCGAGCAGCAGCGTGTATTCGTGCAGCAAATCGCCATTCGGCCGCGCCAGCTGGACGAGAAAACTCAGGTAGGGTTCGGTGACCGGCTTGCTGGAAACCACCCGGATCACGCCGCGGTCACCACGCAGGGCCGGGGTGAAGCGCAGGTCATTGAGAAAGAACACACGCTCTATTCCGGCCTTGGCGAACGCTTCGGGTGATGCGAGCCGGGCGACCACGTCTTCATTGCTCAGACCGCTGGTTTCCAGCAACTGAATCTCGGCATTCAACGGCTGGTTGAGCGCCGAGTGTAAAGTGATTTCACCCAGGCCCAACGCAGATGCCAGCGTGGAGCAGGTCAGCAACGAAACCGCCAACACGCCCTTGCCAAACGCCTCGCGCGCCTTGCGGCCTGCACCTTCGACAGCAGCCAGTGAACTCTTCAGCATGCGAACCCTTATGGAAACCACGGCAGGCTTCTCACGTAATCAGATGGACGTCAGTATCCGTTTAACGATTATGGTTGAGAATGCGCAGCTTCGTCTCAGGATCTTTCCAGATTGGCGAGAATCTGCGAATGCACGCGCATGCTGACGCGCAGATCCTCTTCGCTCACGCCCTCGAACAACTCGATACGCAATACATTGGCGATGTTTTCAATTTTTTCGATCAAGGGCAATGCCGTGTCACTGAGCAGGATCTTTTTCGCACGTCGATCCTCGAGCACCGCCTGACGCTGCACCAGGCCCTGTTTTTCAAGACTGTCGAGCAGACGCGCCAGAGTGGGGCCTTCTACGCCCACGCTTTGCGCCAGCTCGCGCTGGGTGGGCGGTTCGGTGAAGCGCGCGAGGTGCAGCAGCACCAGCCAGCGAGCCTGAGACAGGCCAAGATCGGCCAGCCTGCGATCCAGCTCGGCACGCCAGCCTCGCGTGAGGTGTCCGAGTTGCATCCCGAAACGATGTTCATCAGTCATTGGCATAAGGAAACTCGTGATTAAAACTAATTATTAGCGAGCTAAGCATGGTCCTTATGTTCAAGCAAGCACGGGACGGTGACGCTCCGCCGCACGCCGTTATACCTCAAACTCCGATTGCAGCGCTGCACGTACGCAATACAACACACCCTCCGGCACCCGCCCGGCAAACTGCTCGGCAATCGCCGACACTGGCGGCAGTTCCCCTTCGCCATCGAGAAAGGCATCCTGCACTTCACCCAGCAGGTCCTCCGGCAAGTCCAGCGCCTGCTCGATGGATAACTGCTGCTTGCCGATGGCTTCGGCCAGCAGGGTGTAGACATTCTTTTCCGAGCACTGCAACTGACCGGCGATCTGCGTCGGGGTCATGCCCGCCCGCGCCAGACTGATCAGTTCGTGACGCACATCGGCGACCACCCGTGGTGCCTCGGCCTTGCCGCTGAGTACTTCGAGAAAGGCTTCGCCATAACGCTCCAGCTTGCGCGCACCGACGCCGCTGACCTTGGCCATCTCGGCCATCGATCCGGGTTTGCTGCGCAGCATTTCCAGCAGGGTCGAGTCCGGGAAAATAACGTAAGGCGGGACGCCGTGCTCTTCGGCCAGCTTGCGCCGCAGCGCGCGAAGGGCTTCCCACTGCTCGCGCTCTTCGCCACGCACCAGTTGACTGGCCGGGCTGCCGGAGCTGCTTCTCGATGTGGTTTGTGGCTTGAGGTCCTGGCGCAGTTCCAGAGAAACTTCGCCACGCAGCAGAGGCCGGCACGTGTCGCTGAGGCGCAGGCCGCCATAGCCTTCAAGGTCGATGTCCGCCAGACCGCGCGCAACCAGTTGGCGGAACAGCGAGCGCCACTCGGACTCGGTGCGCGCTTTACCGACGCCGAACACCGACAGGTGCTGATGACCGAAGCTCTCTACCTTGTCATTGGACTTGCCGAGCAGCACGTCGACCAGATGGCCGACGCCATAACGCTGGCCGGTACGGTAGATGGCCGACAGCGCCTGACGCGCAGGCTCGGTGGCATCCCAGGTCTGCACGCCATCGACGCAGTTGTCGCAATGGCCGCACGGGTTGGGCATGTCTTCGTCGAAATAGGCCAGCAGGGTCTGTCGACGGCAACGGGTTTCTTCGCACAGGGCCAGCATGGCATCGAGCTTGTGCTGCTCCAGCCGCTTGTGACGCTCGTCGCCTTCGGAGTTCTGCAGCATCTGCTTGAGCATCAGCACGTCTTGCAGACCGTAGGCCATCCAGGCATCGGCGGGCAGGCCATCACGCCCTGCCCGGCCGGTTTCCTGGTAATAGGCCTCAAGCGATTTGGGCAGGTCCATGTGCGCGACAAAACGCACGTTGGGCTTGTCGATGCCCATGCCGAACGCAATGGTGGCGACCATGATCAGCCCTTCCTCGTTGAGAAAGCGCTTCTGGTTGGCCGCCCGGGTTTCGGACGGCAGACCCGCGTGATAAGGCAGCGCGGGGTAGCCGTTGTCACTGAGAAAGACGGCGACCTCATCGACCTTCTTGCGTGACAGACAATAAACGATACCGGCGTCGCTGCGGCGCTCGGAAAGGAAGGCCAGCAACTGTTTGCGCGGCTGTTCCTTGGGCACGATGCGATAGAAGATGTTGGGCCGGTCGAAGCTGGACAGAAAGCGCTCGGCGTTCTGCAGGTGCAGACGCGTGACGATTTCTTCGCGGGTGCGCTTGTCGGCGGTGGCAGTCAGCGCGATGCGCGGTACATCCGGAAACAGCTCGGCCAGTTGTCCCAGTTGCAGGTATTCAGGGCGGAAGTCGTGACCCCATTGCGACACGCAGTGCGCTTCGTCGATGGCAAACAGGGCGATCTTGAGGTTTTGCAGGAACGACAACATGCGTGGCTGGACCAGACGCTCCGGGGCGAGGTAGAGCATTTTGACTTCGCCCAGACGAATGCGATTGGCCAGGTCGCGCTGCTGCTCGGCACTGAGGGTCGAGTTGAGTGCAGCGGCCGATACGCCCAGTTCATCGAGCGTCGCAACCTGGTCGTCCATCAGCGCGATGAGTGGCGACACGACCACGCACAGCCCGTCGCGCAATAGCCCCGGTACCTGAAAACACAGGGACTTGCCGCCACCGGTGGGCATCAGCACCAGCGCATCGCCACCGCTGGCTACACGCTCAATAATGGCACCCTGGCGACCACGAAAGCTGTCGTAACCGAAGATGTCTTTAAGTACGCGTTGTGCCTGCTCAAGCATAAAAAACCCCGGAATATCCTGCTGCACTGCAAAACGGGGGAGTATACCCGAGCACTTGAGAGCAATGGATGACTGGGACATGAGCGGTCGAAATTAACTGCAATTGGCCTGCGCGCTGGCGCCACGGACGCTCAGGGCCTAGAATCCAGCATCGTTTATTTTCAAGGTAGCGCTTCCATGTCCTTCGCTGAGCAATTAACCCGCCTGCAAGTCTTCCTCGATGCAGATGAACTGCACGAAGAAGCACTGGACTACGTGGCCGCGCATGGCTACCTGACCGCTTTGTCCATCTGCGCCGAAGAGGTGCCGGAGCGCGAGTGGATCGACGCGCTGTTCTCCGAGACGCCGCAGTACAGCAGCGATATCCAGCGTGAAGAAATCGAAACCACGCTGTTGCTGCTCAAAGCACACATTGCCCGCCAACTGGCGTCCGATGAAGAGTTCGATCTGCCGTGCGATCTGGACCTGGGCGACGACCCGGATGATTCCGACCTGCGCGGCTGGTGCATTGGCTTCATGGAAGGCGTGTTCCTGCGTGAAAACGCCTGGTTCGAAAGTGCCGAGGAAGAAGTCAGCGAAATGCTCCTGCCGATCATGGTCGGTTCGGGCCTGTTCGACGAACAGCCGGAGTTCGCCGACATCGCTCAGGACGCCAACCTGATGGACGACATGATCGTGCAGATCCCCGAAGCGCTGACCGCCCTGTACCTGCTCTGCCAGGCACCCGACGAAAAGCCGGCGATCCTCAAGCCCCGCCATCACTGAGTCGGCGCCTATGGCGCAAGGCTCACCGCGCACCAGCCGTCATAAGTCGGTGCGCTATCTGCTTGTAGCGATTGGCTGGCTAAGCGTGGTACTGGGCGTGGTCGGTATTTTCCTGCCGGTGCTGCCCACCACGCCTTTTCTGCTGCTGGCCGCGGCCTGCTTCGCGCGCAGCTCTCCGCGCTTCTACGACTGGCTGGTCAACCACCCGCAACTCGGTCCGTGGATTCGTGATTACCTCGAAGGCAACGGCATCCCGCTCAAGGGCAAGGTCTACGCCATCGTCCTGATGTGGCTCAGCATCAGCCTGTCGTGCTACCTGGTGCCCTCACCCTGGGCACGCATCTTCATGCTGACCAGCGCAGTGCTGGTGACGATCTATATCCTCAGGCAGAAGACGCGCCCGCCGGGCGGTTGCGAGAGGTAGCGCCGAGTAAAGCCGACGCCACCGCAACACTCAGACAATCAGTTTTTTTTGTCCCTGGCGAACGCCGCTTCCAGCGCTTCGTTGAGGGTGCGCAACACCTTGACCCTGGCCCAGCGCTTGTCGTTGGCCTCGATCAATGTCCACGGCGCGATTTCGGTGCTGGTGCGATCCACCATGTCGCCGACTGCCTGGCGGTAGTCAGGCCACTTCTTGCGGTTGCGCCAGTCATCTTCGGTGATCTTGTAGCGCTTGAACGGGATCTTTTCGCGCGCCTCGAAACGCTCCAGTTGGGTCTGCTGATCGATGGCCAGCCAGAACTTGACCACCACAACGCCTGCGTCGGTGAGCTGCTCTTCGAAGTCATTGATTTCCGAATACGCGCGCTTCCAGTCCGACTCGCTGCAAAAACCCTCGACACGCTCAACCAGCACGCGGCCGTACCACGAGCGATCGAAGATGGTGAATTTGCCGCGCGCCGGTATCTGCCGCCAGAAACGCCACAGATACGGTTGCGCGCGCTCGTCCTGGGTGGGCGCGGCGATCGGTACGATGGCGTATTGCCGCGGGTCCAGCGCCGCCGCCACACGTCGGATCGCACCGCCCTTGCCCGCCGCATCGTTACCTTCGAACACTGCCAGCAGCGCGTGGCTTTTCATGCGCTTGTCGCGCATGTTGCCGGACAGCCGCGCCTGCTCGGCAATCAACTGCTGCTGATAGTCGTCCTTGCTCAGGTTCAGGCTCAGGTCGAGGCTGTCGAGCAGGGTCAGCTCGTTACTGTGAATCGCCAGCGGCCCGACCGTCAGCGCCGCAGTCTCGGGCTCGGCCTTGTTCAGCGCGGCCTGCATGCCTTCCAGCAACAGGCGGCCGACGGTCAGGCTACGGTAGTTGGCGTCCACACCCTCGATCACATGCCAGGGGGCGTATTCACGACTGGTGCGACGCAGGACCCGTTCGCCGAAGCGCACGAACTTGTCGTAGGTCCTGGACTGCTGCCAGTCCAGCGGGCTGATGCGCCAACTGTGCAGCGGATCATCCTTGAGGGTCTTGAGGCGCAGCTTCATCTGTTTTTTGGACAGGTGAAACCAGAACTTGAAGATCAGCGCGCCTTCATCGCAGAGCATCTTTTCCAGTCGTTCGGCACCGCTGATGGCCTGATCGAGCACGGCGTCCTTGAAGCGCCCGTGAACCCTGTCCTGGAGCATCTGGCTGTACCAGTTGCCGAAGAAAATCCCCATGCGGCCCTTGGCCGGCAATTGCCGCCAGTAGCGCCAGGCGGGCGGGTGAGCGAGTTCTTCGTCGGTCTGCTGATCGAAGGTGCGCACCTCGATCAGGCGCGGGTCCATCCACTCGCTGAGCAGTTTGACGGTCTCGCCCTTGCCCGCGCCTTCTATGCCGTTGATGAGCACGATGATCTGGCGACCAGCCTGCTCGTGCAGGTCTATCTGCGCTTCGAGCAACGCTTCGCGCAATTGCGGCAACGCTGCCTCGTAAGTCTCATCGTCAATGGCATGACCGATTTCAGCGGATTCAAACATGCACAGCTCCTGATTGATGTGGGCTCAGAGAACGCCTGATGGAGATTGTGACCATTGATTGCAGGCATCGGTCAATCCGCACATCCTTGATAGCACTTTTCTCTGCGCAGACGGCTAAAATGCCGCCACTGCCTTCGCTGAGCCCGACATGACCATTACCCGCCACGCCCAGATCGACTGGGACGAACACGGCAACCCGCGTTCCCGCGATTTTTCCGACGTGTACTTTTCCACCGAGTCCGGTCTGGACGAAACGCGCCATGTGTTTCTGGTGCAGAACGACCTGCGCCGGCGCTTCACCGAATTGCCGGATGACGGCCGGTTGATCATTGGTGAAACCGGCTTCGGCACCGGGCTGAATTTCCTCTGTGCCTGGCAGTTGTTCGACGAGTGCGCGCCCGCCAATGCGCGCCTGCAGTTCGTCAGCGTCGAGAAATACCCGTTGAGCCACGCCGACCTGCAGCGTGCCTTGGCGTTGTGGCCCGAGCTGTCGCCGTTTGCGGGTCAATTGCTCGATCAGTATGTGGCTGTGCATGAAGGCTTTCAGCGTCTGGTGTTCGCGGGCGGCCGCGTGACGCTTACGCTACTGATCGGCGATGCGCTGCAGATGCTGCCGCAGCTGGACGGGCAGATTGATGCGTGGTTTCTCGACGGCTTTGCACCAGCGAAAAATCCGGAAATGTGGACACCCGAGCTGTTCGCCGAACTGGCGCGACTGTCCACACCGGGCACCACCATTGGCACCTTCACCAGCACCGGCTGGGTGCGGCGTTCGCTGAATGCGGCGGGTTTCAAGATGAAGCGGGTGCCGGGCATCGGGCATAAATGGGAAGTGCTGCGTGGCGCGTTTATCGCCTGGCCCGAGGACGTGGCGCATCCGCCTGCCGCCAAACCATGGTTCGCCCGCCCCGCACCGATTGGCGGCGAGCGCAAAGCGCTGGTGATTGGCGCGGGGCTGGCCGGCTGCGCTACGGCTCAGAGTCTGGCGCAACGCGGTTGGCAGGTCAGCCTGCTGGAGCGCCACGCCGCACCGGCGCAGGAAGCATCCGGCAACCCGCAAGGCGTGCTGTACCTGAAACTGTCGGCGCACGGTACGGCGCTGTCACAGTTGATCCTCAGCGGTTTCGGCCATACACGAAGGCTGCTTGAACGCCTGCAGCGCGGAGTCGACTGGGACGCTTGCGGGGTGCTGCAACTGACCTTCGATGACAAGGAAGCGCTGCGCCAGAAACAACTGGCCGATGCCTTCCCCGAATCACTCCTGCACCTGCTGGAGCAGCCCGCGGCCGAAGCGCAGAGCGGCGTTGCGCTGAACAGTGGCGGGCTGTTTTACCCCGAAGGTGGCTGGGTTCATCCGCCTGCGTTGTGTCACGCACAGGCTGCGCACGCCAATATCAGCCTGATCACTCATCAGCAGGCACTGGAGCTGAGACGTGTCGATGATCAGTGGCAGGTCTGGAGTGACGAACAGTTGATCGACAGTGCTCCGGTCGTGGTGCTGGCCGGGGCAGCTGATATCCAGCAGTTTTCGCAGAGCGCCGACTTACCGCTCAAACGCATCCGCGGGCAGATCACCCGTTTGCCGCAGACTCAGGCCAGCACGGCATTGCGCAGCGTGGTGTGCGCCGAGGGTTATGTGGCTCCGGCGCGCCTGGGTGAACATACGCTGGGCGCCAGTTTCGATTTCAACAGCACCGATCTGACGCCGAACCTGGCCGATCATCTGGACAATCTGGGGCTGTTGCGGGAGATCTCGGAAGACCTCACCTCGCGCCTCGAGGCCGCCGATTTAGCGCCCGAGCAATTGCAGGGGCGCGCGGCGTTTCGCTGCACCAGCCCGGATTACATGCCCATCGTCGGTCCGCTGGCCGACCGTGGGGCGTTCATGCAGGCCTATGCCGCGCTGGGCAAGGACGCACGTCAGGTGCCGGACATCGCTTGCCCGTGGCTGGACGGCCTGTACGTCAACAGCGGCCACGGTTCGCGCGGGCTGATCACCGCGCCGCTGTGTGGCGAACTGATCGCCGCCTGGCTCGACAACGAACCACTGCCTTTGCCACGTAGCGTGGCCGAGGCGTGTCACCCCAACCGCTTTGCGCTGCGCGGGCTGATTCGGGGCGGCGGGAAGTAGCCTGAAAAGCAGGACCAACGTGGAGCATCGCACGACAGTTGAGATTATCGTTCCCTACGCTCCAGCGTGGGAATGCAGTTCTCGACGCTCTGCGTCGAAAAGAGGACGCAGAGCGTCCTGAACGGCATGACGACGCGGAGCGTCGCACGATAGCGGGCATCTACCCGCGACGCGCACGAGCTCAGGCGCTACTCTTGAGCGTCTGTCAGAACGATTGGGTTGCTCATGCTGCAAGTGCGAAACGTATTCAAGCGCTACACCACGGCACAGGGGCCGCTGGATGTCTTGCGTGGTGTCGATCTGCATCTGGCACAGGGCGAAAGCCTGGCGTTGATGGGTGAATCCGGCAGTGGCAAGAGCACCTTGCTGCATCTGGTGGCAGGCCTGGATCAGGTCGACGATGGCAGCATCGAGGTCGCAGGCCAGCGTCTGGACCTGATGAACGAAAGCCAGCTGGCCAACTGGCGGCGTACCGAGATCGGTCTGGTGTTTCAGCAGTTCAACCTGATCGGCAGCCTGAAAATAGCCGACAACCTGGCGTTTCAGGCCCGGCTGGCCGGGCGCGTTGATGCAGCCTGGCAGGCGCATTTGATCGAGCGCCTGGGCTTGACCGCGCTGCTGGACCGTTACCCCGAACAACTCTCCGGCGGACAGCAGCAACGTGTAGCGATAGGCCGCGCCCTCGCCTCCCGACCCGGCCTGCTGCTGGCTGACGAACCCACCGGCAATCTCGACGAAGCCACCAGCGACGAGGTGCTGCAACTGCTGCTGGATATCCTCGCCGACAGCCCTACCAGTCTGCTGATGGTCACCCATAGCCCGCGCGTCGCGCAGCGGCTGTCGCGCAAAGTAGTGCTGCATCTGGGGCGTCTGGCTGACGAAGGCAAACGCTGATGCGGGTCTTCTACTGGACGCTGCGCGCCCTGCTGAGCCATTGGCGCCGTCATCCGGTGCAGTTTTTCAGTGTGCTGACCGGCTTGTGGCTGGCCACCGCGCTGCTCACCGGCGTGCAGGCGCTCAATAGCCAGGCGCGGGAAAGCTACCAGCGTGCCAGCCAGTTGATTGGCGGCGAGCCGCAGACCCGTATCACCGCCAGCAGCGGCGGGCTGTTCCCGCAGGCGTTGTTTATCGAGTTGCGCCGCGAAGGCTGGCCCGTGTCGCCAATGCTGCAAGGCCGCATCGTGCTTCAAGGGCGTGAAGACCGTCGCCTGCAACTGATGGGTATCGAGCCGGTGACCTTGCCGCCCGGCTCGGCACTGGCCGGGCAGACGTTGAACGCCGAACAGGTCGTGGACTTTCTCACACCGCCGGGCATGACCTGGATTGCGCCGCAGACCCTGCAAGCGCTGGGGCTTGAGGAAGGCCAGCAGCCGCTGACCGAAACCGGCGTCGCGCTGCCCCCCTTGCACGCCAAACCCGACATGGCGCCCGGTGTTTTGCTGACGGACATAGGCTTTGCGCAACCGCTGCTGGGCCAGCCAGGGCAGTTGTCCGGAATGCTGCTGGCCAAGGATTTTGCCCGGCAGAACCCTGCGCTGCCGGCAGCCCTGAATGACCTGCTGGTGATCAAGAAGAGCGGCGAAGAAAACAATCTGGAGCGCCTCACCG
This sequence comes from Pseudomonas sp. SZ57, assembly GCF_009495975.1. Classification (NCBI taxonomy): domain Bacteria; kingdom Pseudomonadati; phylum Pseudomonadota; class Gammaproteobacteria; order Pseudomonadales; family Pseudomonadaceae; genus Pseudomonas; species Pseudomonas sp. SZ57. The sequence goes on from NZ_WIBD01000023.1 coordinate 137,721, forward strand.
AAAGCTTCCATCTGAACCTGAACGCACTCGGAGTGCTGTCCTTCATCGTAGGCCTGTTCATTGTCCACGCCGCCATTGGCCTGGCCCTTGAACAGCGCCGTGGCCTGCTGCGCAACCTGCGTGCCTGTGGCGTCAGCGCACGTCTGTTGATCGCTGCGCTGGGCGTAGAACTTGGGGCACTGGCGCTGTTGGGCGGTATTTTTGGCGTGGTCAGCGGCTATCTGCTGGCCAGCCTGTTATTGCCGGATGTCGCGGCCAGCCTGCGCGGCTTGTACGGCGCGGAAGTCGCCGGCCAGTTGAACCTCAGTCTGTGGTGGTGGCTGAGCGGTATCGGCCTGAGTCTGCTTGGCGCGTTGCTGGCCGGTGCCAACAGCCTGTTGCGGGCTGCGCGCCTGCGGTTGCTGGCACTGGCCGATGCCCAGGCATGGCAGCAAGCCCATGCGCGGTGGTTGCAGCGCCAGGCGTGGGTGGCGGTGCTGGGCGCGGTGGTTGGCGTGAGTGCGCTGTTGTTCGGCACCAGTCTGATGCTGGGGTTCGTGATGATGTCCGCCCTGCTGCTCAGTGCCGCGCTGGCCTTGCCGGTTTTGCTGAACGCCATGCTTGGCGGTCTGTTGAAGCGCAGCCGCTCGGTGCTTGGGCAATGGTTTCTGGCGGATTGCCGTCAACAGTTGCCCGCCCTGAGCCTGGCGCTGATGGCCTTGTTGCTGGCGATGGCCGCGAACATCGGCGCAGGCAGCATGACCTCGGGCTTTCGCCAGACATTCAACAGTTGGCTGGAGCAACGCCTGACCGCTGAACTGTATGTCAGCCCGCAGAACCCCGAGCAGGCAGGGCCGCTGAACACCTGGCTGAACCAGCAACAGGATGTCAGCGCCGTGCTGCCCAACTGGCAGGTGCCGGTGCAAGTCCAGGGCTGGCCTGCGGACCTGTTTGGTGTGATCGATCACGGCACCTATCGCCAGCACTGGGCGTTGCTGGAATCCGTCGCTGGTGATCCGTGGAATGTTTTGCGCGATGAAGACACGGTCATGCTCAGCGAACAACTGGCACGCCGCCTGCAACTGGGGCTGGAAGATACGCTGAGCATCCCGGTGCCCACTGGCAAGTGGACCCCGCGCATCGTCGGGATCTATGCCGACTATGGCAATCCCAAGGGCCATCTGCTGGTCAATGCCCGGCACCTGCTTGCCCACTGGCCGCAATCGATGCCGGTGCGTTTCAACCTGAGGGTCGATCAGGCGACAATCCCGTCGCTGGTCACCCGGCTGCAAGCGCGTTTCAAGCTGGACGATAGTCACATCATCGATCAGAGCCAGCTCAAGGGTTGGTCGAGCCAGGTCTTTGAACGTACGTTTGCCGCCACTGCCGCTCTCAACAGCCTGACACTGGGCGTTGCTGGCGTGGCGCTGTTCATCAGCCTGCTGACTCAAAGCCAGAGCCGCCTCGGGCAGCTCGCCCCGTTATGGGCGCTGGGCGTCACGCGACGGCAACTGATGCTGCTCAACCTGGGGCAGACCTGGCTGCTGGCGGTCCTGACACTGGTGCTCGCGCTGCCACTCGGGCTGCTGCTGGCCTGGTGCCTGGATGCGGTGATCAACGTTCGGGCCTTTGGCTGGCGCCTGCCGCTGCAGGTGTTCCCGCTGCAACTGCTGCAATTGATGGCGCTGGCGATGCTGGCGACCTTGCTGGCCTCGGCCTGGCCGCTGCTGAAGCTGTACCGCAGCCGTCCAGCGGATCTACTCAGGACATTCGCCAATGAACAGTAAATGGCTGATGCCGCTGGTCCTCGTCGGGCTGCTCGCTGCCTGCGACGACAAACCACAACCTGAAAGCGGATTCGCCGGACTGGGCAATACCGCCGACAGTTACGCGCAGGTGACGCCGGGCAAGGTCTTTACATTCCCGCAAGACCACGGCCAGCATCCCGGCTTTCGTATCGAGTGGTGGTACATCACCGCCACCCTCAAGGATGACGCGGGCCAGCAGTTCGGCGTGCAGTGGACGTTGTTTCGCAATGCCCTGCGCCCCGGCCAACAGACTGGCAGCGGCTGGAATGACGGCACGATCTGGCTCGGCCATGCGGCGGCGACTTCAAGCAGCGGTCATTATGTGGCGGAGCGTTATGCGCGCGGCGGCATCGGTCAGGCCGACGTGACGCTGGCCCCCTTCTCGGCGCGGATCGATGACTGGGCCTTTACCAGCAATGTTCACAGCGGTGATCCGCTGACTGCCATGCAGCTAAAGGCCAGCGGCAAGGACTTTCGCTACGACCTGAACCTGACATCCAGCAAACCGCTGGTGCTGCAGGGCGAACAGGGCTACAGCCAGAAATCGGAGGCGGGCCAGGCGTCGTACTACTACAGCCAGCCGTTCTTCGACGCCAAAGGCAGCGTGGTCATTGAGGGCAAAACACATCAGGTCACCGGTAAAGCGTGGCTGGACCGGGAATGGAGCAGCCAGCCACTGACCGCCAACCAGAGCGGCTGGGACTGGTTTTCGCTGCAACTGGCAGATGGCGATCGCCTGATGCTCTATCGCATCCGCCACAAGAACGGTGCCCCCTACCTGACCGGTAACTGGATCAGCGCCGACGGCACCACCCGGATGCTGCACGCCAACGAGATCAGCCTTGAGCCATTGAAAGAAACCTCGATCGGCGAGCATAAAGTGCCCACGCGCTGGAGAGTCAGGGTCCCCGACCGAAACCTGGACATCACCACCAACGCGCTGAACCCGGCCGCCTGGATGGGCGTGAGTATTCCCTACTGGGAGGGGCCGGTGAAGTTCAGCGGGAGCCAGGAAGGCGTGGGGTATCTGGAGATGACCGGGTATTGAGCACTCCGACTGGCCGTCACGCTCTGCCCAGTTTTTCCAGCGCCGCGTCGGCCAGGAAGGTGGAACGACTCTTGATGCTGTGATCCCGTACATAGCGATCGATCTGCTTGATCACGAAACCAGGCAGTGTGACGTTGACCTTCTCCGTCTTGCCAAGATAAGGCGTTACGTCAATCTCGATCATGCCCCAGCCCATTCCGGCGAAATCGGCATTCCTGGCGTGCTCGGCAACCGTGCCGGCCTTGGGTATGGTTCCACCACCAGTTGCTATTTCCTGCAGCATGATATGAGCAATCTCAACCGCCGCAGCGTGGGCTTCCTCGAACGTATCGCCAGCTGTTACGGCACCGGGAATATCGGGAATCTGGATACCAAACGCCGTGGTGTCGTTTCCCCATTCTATGCACATTGGGTATTTCATTTTCTTTCTCCAACAGGGTGTCAGGGCAAAACTGGACTAAACCAGCCCGGCAAGCTTTTTGATGGCCCGCACCGTTCCGACTGGCAAATCTTTCTTGGGATGCGGCGCGGGGACTGTCTGAAGTTTTTCGGGATGCTTGAAACTAGGGTGACTGCCAGAAACACGATCCAGAACCCATCCATCTGCTTCAAGCTCCGTTATCAATTGCCTGCTCTGCCCCCCCACCTCCGTGTCATTCGACGTAAAAAATATAACTCTGGGCGCATGTTAAAAAAATACAAAAAAGGTACCCAGAGTTATCTTTTTTATTCCTTCACAACTTATTTCGTGAAGGCGAGCTCGTGTTTGCTTTGCTCGAAAAACCCGCAAGCCAATGCAGCCCAACCAGCTGAAAACAAACGCTTATAACTTTTTGATCTAAAACTACCATGCCCTCACTGGGTCAGTTTCTGGGTGACTGCACTTTCTCAGTCACCTCCCCAACGGAAACCCGGTAAGGACTTATGTGCGGATTAGCAGGTGAATTACGTTTCGACCATCAACCAGCGGACCTAGCCGCTGTTGAGCGCATTACCCATGAGCTGGCGCCTCGCGGCCCGGATGCGTGGGGGTTTCACAGCCAGGGGCCGGTTGCCCTTGGTCATCGTCGCCTGAAAATCATGGACCTGTCGGACGGCTCGGCGCAGCCGATGATCGACAGCAATCTGGGCCTGTCCCTGGCCTTCAACGGCGCGATCTACAACTTCCCCGAATTGCGTGCCGAGTTGGAAAGCCTTGGCTATCAGTTCCATTCCGGCGGTGACACCGAAGTGTTGCTCAAGGGCTATCACGCCTGGGGCGCAGACATGCTGCCCAAGCTCAATGGCATGTTCGCCTTTGCCATTTGGGAACGTGACAGCAAGCAGCTGTTCATCGCCCGTGACCGCCTCGGCGTCAAGCCGTTGTACCTGTCGAAAACCGACAAGCGCCTGCGCTTCGCGTCCTCGCTGCCTGCCCTGCTCAAGGGTGGTGACATCAGCGGGATGCTTGATCCGGTGGCGCTCAACCATTACCTCAACTTCCATGCGGTGGTGCCTGCGCCGCGCACCTTGCTGGCCGGCGTCGAAAAACTTCCGCCCGCCAGCTGGATGCGTATCGACGCCAGCGGCAAGGTCGAACAGAAAGTCTGGTGGACCCTGCCCTACGGCCCGCACGAAGACGAGAAAAACCTCACCCTCGAAGACTGGCGCGACCGCGTACTGGACAGCACGCGTGAAGCGGTAGCGATCCGTCAGCGTGCTGCAGTGGACGTCGGTGTGCTGCTGTCCGGCGGCGTCGACTCGAGCATGCTGGTGGGCTTGTTGCGTGAAGTGGGTGTCGAGGACCTGTCGACCTTCTCTATCGGCTTCCAGGATGCCGGTGGCGAGCGTGGCGACGAATTCCAGTATTCCGATCTGATCGCCAAGCACTACGGCACGCGCCATCACCAGTTGCGTATTCAGGAACGCGAGATCATCGAGCAGTTGCCTGCGGCGTTCCGCGCCATGAGCGAACCGATGGTCAGCCACGACTGCATCGCCTTCTACCTGCTGTCACGTGAAGTGTCGAAACACTGCAAGGTGGTACAGAGCGGCCAGGGCGCTGATGAGCTGTTCGCCGGTTACCACTGGTACCCGCAAGTCGACGGCGCGAGCGATCCGGTGGCGGCCTACCGCGATGCATTCGTCGACCGCAGCTACGCCGAATACGCCGAGACCGTGCAGCCGAAGTGGCGCACTGCCAATGACGCAGCCGGTGATTTCGTTCGCGATCACTTTGCCCAGCCAGGCGCCAGCGCCGCCGTCGACAAGGCCTTGCGCCTGGACAGCACGGTGATGCTGGTCGATGACCCGGTCAAGCGTGTCGACAACATGACCATGGCCTGGGGCCTGGAAGCGCGCACGCCGTTCCTTGACTATCGTCTGGTCGAACTGTCGGCTCGCATCCCGGGTAAATTCAAGCTGCCGGACGGCGGCAAACAAGTGCTGAAAGAAGCCGCGCGCATGGTCATTCCTTCGGAAGTGATCGACCGCAAAAAAGGCTACTTCCCGGTGCCTGGCCTCAAACACCTGCAGGGCGACACCCTTAACTGGGTGCGCGAGTTGCTTACCGACTCCAGTCAGGACCGCGGCCTGTTCAACCCTGCCATGGTCGACAAGCTGCTGACCAACCCCGAGGGCCAGCTCACGCCATTGCGCGGCTCCAAGCTGTGGCAACTGGCAGCGCTGAACCTTTGGCTCAGCGAACAGGGACTGTGATCGATGAAACAGAACGCGACGACTTATAGCCAGCGCCTGTTGCGCGGCCAGTCGCCCTCGTACGAACGTCTGCAGGCACGACTCGCTGAAGACGGTAGCCAGATAGATGCAGACCCTCTGGCGCTGCACTGTGGCTGGGGACGTTTGCTGATCGGTCACACCTACCCTGATCCGGCCGCACTGGCTCAGGACCTGCTCAACGAAAAACCTGGCGAGCGCGACATCGCCCTGTATGTGGCAGCGCCGCAACAGGTGTTGGCGCAATCGCCGCAGCAGTTGTTTCTCGACCCGTCGGACACGCTGCGTCTGTGGTTCAGCGATTACCGCCCGGCGCAGCGTGTGTTTCGCGGCTACCGCATTCGCCGTGCGCACAATGAAAACGACTGGCAGGCCATCAACAACCTGTATCTGGCGCGCGGCATGTTGCCCATCGATCCCGAGCTACTGACCCCGCGCCACGAAGGTGGCCCGGTGTATTGGGTGGCCGAGGACGAAGGCAGCAAAACGATCATCGGCAGCGTGATGGGCCTCAATCATCAAAAGGCCTTCAATGACCCGGAGAAAGGCAGCAGCCTCTGGTGCCTGGCCGTCGACCCGCAATGCACGCGGCCGGGTGTCGGCGAAGTACTGGTCCGGCACCTGATCGAGCATTTCATGAGTCGCGGCCTGAGCTACCTTGATCTGTCGGTGCTGCATGACAACGATCAGGCCAAGGCGCTGTACGCCAAATTGAATTTCCGCAACCTGCCGACCTTCGCCATCAAGCGCAAGAACGGCATCAACGAGTCATTGTTTCTCGGCCCTGGCCCGCAGGCGGACTTCAATCCGTATGCGCGGATCATTGTCGAGGAAGCCCATCGGCGCGGCATTGACGTGCAGGTGGATGATGCGGATGCCGGGCTGTTCACCCTCAGCTATGGCGGTCGTCGCATACGCTGCCGCGAGTCTTTGAGCGATCTGACCAGCGCGGTGAGCATGACCTTGTGTCAGGACAAGAGCCTGACCCATCGTGCCCTGAAGGCCGCCGGCCTGCGCCTGCCCGCACAGCAGAGGGCGGGCAACGCAGACGATAATCTGGCGTTCCTCGAAGCGCACGGGCAAATCGTGGTCAAGCCGCTGGACGGTGAACAAGGCCAGGGCGTTGCGGTTGATCTGCGCACCATTGACGACGTGCAGAGCGCCATCGAACAGGCCCGCCAGTTCGACACTCGCGTGATTCTGGAAAGCTTTCATGAAGGCCTGGACTTGCGCATCGTGGTGATCGGCTTTCAGGTCGTGGCTGCGGCGATACGTCGTCCGGCTGAAATCATCGGTGACGGCCGACATACCATCAAACAGTTGATTGAAGCCCAGAGCCGACGCCGCGCTGCGGCAACGGATGGCGAAAGCCGTATTCCGATGGATCAGGAAACCGAGCGCACCGTGCGCGAGGCCGGTTTCGACTATGCAGATATTCTGCCGATGGATCAGCGCCTGGCCGTGCGCCGTGCTGCCAACCTGCACACCGGCGGCTGCCTGGAAGATGTCACGGCCATTCTGCACCCGGTACTCAGCGACGCCGCGGTGCGTGCCGCGCGGGCGCTGGACATCCCGGTCGTCGGCCTGGACCTGATGGTGCCGGCAGCCGATCAGCCTGAATACGTGTTCATCGAAGCCAATGAACGCGTAGGGCTTGCCAATCACGAACCACAACCCACCGCCGAACGTTTCGTCGATCTGTTGTTTCCGCACAGCCTGCCTGTGCATATCTGATCGCAGCTGCGGGCACGGCTGCAAACGGCGCATCAGCCTTTGCAGCCCGTGGCTTGCAACTGTTCCATAAGGAGCATCCATGACCCCTGCAAATATCCCCGATCCGGATCTGAAATACCTGCAGAAAGTTCTGTTGGAAATGCTCGCGATCCCAAGCCCCACCGGCTTCACCGACACTATTGTGCGTTACGTGGCCGAGCGACTCGAAGAGCTCGGTATCCCGTTCGAACTGACCCGCCGCGGCACCATCCGCGCCACGCTGAAGGGCAAGCAGAACAGCCCCGACCGGGCCGTATCGGCGCATCTGGACACCATCGGTGCCAGTGTTCGGGAAGTCAAAGACAATGGCCGCCTGGCGCTGGCTGCGGTCGGCTGCTGGTCGAGCCGCTTTGCCGAAGGCAGCCGGGTCAGCGTGTTCACCGACACCGGCGTGATCCGTGGCAGCGTTCTGCCGCTGATGGCTTCCGGTCACGCGTTCAACACCGCCGTGGACGAAATGCCGATCAGTTGGGACCACGTCGAGCTGCGCCTGGATGCCTATTGCACCACGCGCGCCGACTGCGAATCACTGGGCATTGGCATCGGTGACTTCGTGGCTTTCGACCCGCTACCGGAGTTCACCGAGAGCGGACACATCAGCGCCCGTCACCTGGATGACAAGGCCGGTGTAGCGGCACTGCTCGCCGCCCTGAAATCCATTGTCGACAGCGGTGCCGAGCCGTTGATCGACTGCCACCCGCTGTTCACCATTACCGAAGAAACCGGGACGGGCGCAGCCGGTGTGCTGCCTTGGGACGTGAGCGAGTTCGTCGGCATCGACATCGCGCCGGTTGCGCCGGGTCAACACTCCAGCGAGCACGCTGTCAGCGTGGCGATGCAGGACTCGGGCGGTCCTTACGACTACCACCTGTCCCGCCATCTGCTACGGCTGGGCGTGGACAATGAGCTGCCGGTGCGTCGTGACCTGTTCCGCTATTACTACAGTGATGCGCACTCGGCGGTGACCTCAGGGCATGACATCCGCACCGCCTTGCTGGCCTTCGGCTGTGACGCGACGCATGGCTACGAGCGCACGCATATCGACAGTCTGGCAGCGCTGAGCAAGTTGCTCGGTGCCTACATGCTCAGCCCACCGGTATTCGCCAGCGATGCCAAACCGGCGCAGAGCTCGCTGGAGCGCTTCAGCCATCAGATCGAGCACGATGCGCAGATGGAATCCGACACCCGCGTGCCACCGGTCGACAGCCTGATCGGGCAGAATCGCGAAGAGAGTTGAGGCCCTGTGAATTGCGGTGCGTGGCACCGCAGTTCTATCATCGCCGCTCATCGACACGAGAACCGCCATGCTGATCCCCTACGACCAACTGGAACCTGACACCCTCACTCGCCTGATCGAGGATTTCGTCACCCGTGAGGGCACCGATAATGGCGACGAAACACCGCTGCAAACCCGGGTATTGCGCGTGCGTCATGCGTTGACCAAGGGCCAGGCGGTGATCTTTTTCGACCTTGAGAGCCAGCAGTGTCAGCTGATGCTCAAGCACGACGTGCCGAAGGAGTTTTTCGAATAGCCTTACAGTGCCTGAGTCAGGTCATTCACCTGCAACATAGCCTGCTGACAACGCCGCTCACCGAAGCGGCGTTGTTGCCTGTTGCGCAAGCGTCCTGGCGATTCGCTTGTAGACTTCGGCGCGGTGAACCTTGACGTCTTTCGGGGCATTGATCCCGAGCCTGACCTGATTGCCGTTGATCCCCAGGATCTGCACGGTGATGTCATCACCGATGGAAAACGTTTCGCCAATTTCCCGCGTCAGTACCAGCATTTTTCCCACCCTTGCGTTGCGCAAAAGAGGCAGGGTGCATGGCGAGACACGGCGCTTCAATGCGCTGATGGCAAATCAGTAACGTCCTGCAACAGCACCGGAAAAGACTGAAGGAAACGTCTTACTTTCCGGCCAAATCCGTGGGAAATGTCGTTCGCGACTGTGGTTAATCAAGCGGCGGACCAACGCGGCCCGAGCAGAATGATGGTCGCACCGATGACGCAGAAAGCCAGACCCAGCCAGTCCGTGCCCAGCGGCCTGACCCGCTCGACCAGCCCCAGCCAGGCAATCGACGCGACAATGTAGATCCCGCCATACGCCGCATACGCTCGGCCCGCATAAGCCGCCTCCACACGTGTCAGCAACAGTGCAAACACCGTCAGGCTGACAAGCGCAGGAATCACCCACAGCGCGCTCTTGCCCTGGCGTAACCACAGCCAGAAGGCATAGCAACCGAATATCTCGAACAGAGCGGCAAGGAAGAACCACAGGTAATTGAGCATGAAAGGTTCTCGGGACAGGGCTGCAAGATGCGCGCAACCCTATCAGAAAACAGTGCGGTCATGACCTTGAACACGCAACGGCGTGCCACACAAGAGGACGCAGAGCGTCCGGAACGGCATGCGACGCAGAGCGTCGCACGATAATGAGTTGTCTGCGTCGCAAAGAGGACTCAGAGCGGCCGGGTTGGTCAGGCATGCCCCTTCTGCGCCTTGGCGCGCATCTTGGCGCACATGACGGTCATTTCGTCATACATCGCCTGTGGCTGCTTGCGTTTCATTTCCCAGGCCATGCGGCCTTCTTCGTGAGGCAGTATCATGAACTCGCCTTCGCTAACCTGCCTGAAGATGCAGTCGGCGATATCCCGCGCGGTGATCGGCGACTTCTCCAGCAACCTGCCGATCTGCGCCTTCATCGCGGGCGTGGGGCCGCGGAAGGAATCCAGCAGGTTGGTCTGAAAGAACGACGGGCAGACCACATGAACCCCAATCCCCTGGTCATGCAGTTCGACCAGCAGGCTCTCGGAAAGCGCGACGACCCCGGCCTTGGCGACGTTGTAATTGCTCATCGCCGGGGCCTGCATCAGCGCTGCCATCGAGGCGATGTTGATGATCCGGCCCTTGCTGGCCAACAGCATCGGCAGGAACGCCTTGCAGCCCTTGACCACCCCCATCAGGTTGATCGCGATCTGCCAGTCCCAGTCCTCCAGCGACAATTCGTTGAAAAAGCCCCCGGAAGCCACCCCCGCATTGTTGACGATCACGTCGATGCCGCCAAAGCGCTGTTCACACGCCTGGGCGAACGCGGTGAGCTGGCTGTAATCGCGAACGTCGCAACGCTGCACGAAGCCGTCACCACCCGCCTCGCGTACCAGCGCAAGGGTCTCCTGCAAGCCGGCATCATTGATGTCCGAGAGTGCCAGCCGCCACCCTTCGCGTGCCCAGCGCAGTGCAATTTCACGACCCAGACCTGAGCCGGCGCCAGTAATCATGATGCGGTTTTGCATAGCGAGTGCCTTGTGATGTGCAGGAGTTGCCTGAGTGTAATCACACTAGAAGCACCACAAACCCACCATCAAGACGCTGAATGCCTGGAGCAAACCGCAGCCTTATGAACGCCTGGCTCGGGCCACATAACGGAGCAACAACAGGCCATACACCGACACATTGAGCAGCACGACGATGCCGCCCAGCCAAAGCTGTATGCCCGGCGTAAGCCCGGCCGGATAAATCAGCGGGATCAGATAATGCTCAACGAAGCCCCCGGTATAGCCCTGCCCTCCAGCGTTGCTGCGCAGGGTGTTTTCCAGCGGTGTCAGCGGGCAATACAGGTGCAGAAACTCGACCGCTGTCCCCCAGGCCGCCGCTGGAACGTGCAGCAGCGCCACCCAGGGCCTTCTCAATACCAGCAGTCCGCCGAACAGGACGAACACAATGAACAGTAGATGAAACACGACCACGGCATCCGCCGCCACTCGATAAACCATCATTGTGTCCTCTTGCGGGCCATGCCTCAGGTAGAAAGTTCGCGTCGCGCAGAGACTTTTCAGGGTCTTTAGTTCAATTGTTTTTAAGACCGATTCAACTGCATCAGATCAAAAAAGCCCGAGTTATTGTTAGACAAAAATACGACAAGCCCCTGATTTTCAATGATTTTCAAATAGGTAATAAATTATTAAAAATAGATCGAACCTTTCTCCAACGCCCGGAGTCGGATGAGTCAAGCAGGCTACTTCATACCGTCTGGCATGACGTTTCAACTGCATCTGTTAATTAACACTAATGTAAAGAGGGAACTCACCATGGGCATCGGCACTATTCTTATCATCGTTTTGATTCTGCTGCTAGTTGGCGGTTTGCCAGTATTCCCGCACTCGCGCAGCTGGGGCTACGGTCCGTCGGGCATCATCGGTACGATCCTGGTGATCCTGCTGATTCTGGTGTTGCTCGGCAAGATATGACCTTCTGCTCCACGCAGCAGCGCATGTAGCCAATAAGAAACCCCGCTTTTTCAAGCGGGGTTTTTTATTGCCCATGAAAAAGCAGCCCGAAGGCTGCTTCTCGTTCACAACAACCTGGCCTTAGTGCGAAACCGCACCACTGGCACCCAGCCCCGTCTGCGAGCGGACGAATTGCGGGAAGAACAGAGCGCGCTCGCCCTCCGCCGCTTTCGACTTGTCGGTGATGGAGAAGAACCAGATACCTACGAAGGCGATGGCGATGGAAAACAGCGCCGGGTATTCGTAAGGGAAAATGGCTTTCTCGTGATGCAGGATCTGCACCCAGATGGTCGGACCCAGCACCATCAGCACCACTGCGCTGATCAGGCCCATCCAGCCGCCAATCATGGCGCCACGGGTGGTCAGGTTTTTCCAGTACATGGAAAGCAACAGGATCGGGAAGTTGCAGCTTGCCGCGACCGAGAACGCCAGGCCCACCATGAAGGCGATGTTCTGGCTTTCGAAGGCAATACCCAGAAAGATCGCCACGACCGCCAGGGCAATGGTAGTGATTTTCGAGATACGGATCTCGTCCTTCTCGTTGGCTTTGCCTGCCTTGATGACGCTGGCATACAAGTCGTGAGAAACCGCCGAAGCACCCGCCAGGGTCAGACCGGCAACCACTGCCAGAATGGTGGCGAAGGCGACTGCCGAGATGAAGCCCAGGAACAGACTGCCACCGACCGCATCGGCCAGGTGAACCGCAGCCATGTTGTTACCGCCGAGCAAGGCGCCTGCTGCATCCTTGAACGCCGGATTGGTGCTGACCAGCAGGATCGCGCCGAAACCGATGATGAAGGTCAGGATGTAGAAGTAGCCGATAAAGCCGGTTGCGTAGAGCACCGACTTGCGGGCTTCCTTGGCATCGCTCACGGTGAAGAAGCGCATCAGGATGTGTGGCAGGCCCGCAGTACCGAACATCAGGGCCAGACCCAGCGAGAACGCCGAGATCGGGTCTTTCACCAGCCCGCCAGGGCTCATGATCGCTTCACCTTTGGGGTGAACCTTGATCGCTTCGGAGAACAGCATGTTGAAGTCGAAGTTGACGTGCTTCATGACCATCAGTGCCATGAACGACGCACCGGACAGCAACATCACTGCCTTGATGATCTGCACCCAGGTTGTAGCAAGCATGCCGCCGAACAGCACATAGAGGCACATCAGGATACCGACCAGCACCACCGCAACGGCGTAGTCCAGACCGAACAGCAGCTGGATCAGCTTGCCGGCACCGACCATCTGCGCAATCAGGTAAAACGCCACCACCACCAGCGAGCCGCAGGCAGACAGGGTGCGAATTTCCTTTTGCTTGAGGCGGTACGAGGCCACGTCGGCAAAGGTGTATTTACCCAGGTTGCGCAGGCGTTCGGCGATCAGGAACAGGATGATCGGCCAGCCCACCAGGAAGCCGATCGAGTAGATCAGGCCATCGTAGCCGGAGGTGTAGACCAGTGCGGAAATACCCAGAAAGGACGCTGCCGACATGTAGTCACCGGCAATCGCCAGACCGTTCTGGAAACCGGTGATCTTGCCACCTGCCGAGTAGTAGTCCGACGCAGTCTTGTTCTTTTTCGATGCCCAGTAGGTGATGTACAGCGTGAAAGCGACGAAGACCACGAACATGACGATCGCGGCGACGTTCAGGGGTTGTTTCTGCACTGCACCCGTCAACGCGTCTGCCGCCCAGAGGGTCGGCGCGAAGGCGGCCAGGCCAAGTGCTGCTGATAGGCGCCGGATCATTGCTGAGCCTCCTTGAGGATCGCGTTGTTCAGGTCATCGAATTCACCGTTGGCACGGCGAACATAGATGGCCGTCAATATGAACGCGGAAAGAATCAGCCCAACGCCTATCGGCATTCCCCAGGTAATGGTTGAAGTGGGACTTAGTTTGGCCCCCAGAATATGGGGTCCGTAAGCGATCAAAAGAATAAAGGCCGCATACAGGCCAAGCATGATCGCCGAGAGAATCCAGGCGAAACGCTCTCTTTTGGAGACCAGCTCCTTGAAACGGGGGCTGTTTTGAATCGAGAGGTAAATGCTGTCGTTCATTGTTTTTGTCCTCGCAGCACAGATGAGATGTCACGTAATGCACTTTAGTCGGGTCCGGCGCGCACTCCAGACGACCTTAGTATTAGAACGACATTAGCCGTAGATACCTCTTCTCGCACGGCCTGGACCCGCCGGCAGTCGGTCGAACGGAAAATACTCCGGGGCAGAAAAACAAAAGGCCGTCTGGCGATAACACCAGACGGCCTTGAGAAGAGCTATTCAGACACTTTGCGACTATTTGGCAGTCCATGCGGCGACGCGGTCCGGGTGCTTGGCGACCCAGTCCTTCGCTGCCGCTTCAGGTTTGGCACCGTCCTGAATCGCCAGCATCACCTCACCGATTTCATCCTTGGACGCCCACTGGAATTTTTTCAGGAAGGCCACGACTTCAGGAGCTTTCTTCTCCAGCCCCAGGCTGCCAACGTTGTCGACGGTTTCAGCCTCGCCGTAGACACCTTTCGGATCGTCCAGGAAACGCAGTTTCCACTTGGCGAACATCCAGTGCGGCACCCAGCCGGTAACCACGATGGCTTTTTTGTCCTTCTCTGCACGGGTGAGCTCAGCGATCATGCCCGCGCCGGAACTGGCCTGCAGCTTGTAGCCGTCCAGCCCATAGTCCTTGATGGCCTGATCGGTTTTGAGCATCACGCCCGAACCGGCATCGATCCCGGTGATCTTCTTTTTGAAGGAATCATCGGTCTTGAGGTCTTCAATGCTTTTGGCTTTCACGTATTCAGGCACGATCAGGCCGATCTTGGCGTCCTTGAAATTGGGCCCGTAGTTGACGACCTGATCCTTGTACTTGGCGTAGTACTCGCCATGCGTACCCGGAAGCCAGGCAGACAGCATCAGGTCGAGCTTATCGGTTGCCACCGCCTGCCACATGATCCCTGCGGCGACAGACTGCAACTTGACGTCATAACCAAGCTTTTGCTTGATCACTTCGGAGGCCACGAAGGTGGTGGCGACACTGTCGGACCAGCCTTCCACATAGCCAATGGTCAGGGTCTTGGTTTCGGCAATCGCCAGCGTGGAGCTGACCGCAAGTACCAGAGCGGCACCCGCCCCCAGTATTTTTCGCATCATCATTGTCGCTTCCCCGGAAGTTTGCACCGACGGTTGTCGGGGCATGGTTAACGTTGTTCTCCAGACCGCCTCCGCGCCCGACCTTTGGGCACGCGGCGCCTTGCACGTTTTTATCGCTGCCACGCGCAATCAAACGCACCGCAACGCCACCCTGATCATCGACCTGCACGACAGGCAGGCATGCTCTGTCTGCGACACTGGGACAATGGGAAACGACAACAACGAGCCATCAACGACAACGCACAGCGAAAAACGCCTGAAGCTGGCCATTAGCGGCAGGGGCACACCTTTATGCCCGGAGGAGAACGCCCTTCCCCATACCATCGTCGTATAGACGACACAGACTTGCGGCGCACCACTCTGGCTCGTGCTACGAAGGAAACACGATGTGTTACCGCAGCTTTACGATCACCACCGCGAACGGGTAACACGGAAACATTTTTTCCGGCTCTATGACCACGCGCCAACCATCAGAATTCACAAGCCACTGATTTAAAAGGATTTTCAAAAACTGGCACGGGTCCTGCTATATCTCTGGTACAACAAAAACAACAAATGATGCAGCAAACCAATAAAAACAATACGTAACGGCTCTGACACAACAAGAACAAAACGGACAGAGGCGCAGCTAACAGATTTTTTTGGAGTGGATCAGCTTTACAGGGACCTTTCAGTGAAAGGCCTCGCGACCGGACAGAGAACAATAAAACTACCGTCAGGTAGCTCCAGAACCGGTGGGATCACCCCGTTGTGCAGGCAGGTGATTAAAGTGAATCAGCGCTCAAAAAAATACGTTTGCTCTTGACCCCGCATGGGGGTCGCACAACAACGCTGTAAAGGGACTGGTCGCCAACAACAATAACAGGCCGCCCTATAACAATAAAAAGAGCACGTGAACCACATTGGAGGAGAGCTACGGCTCTCCTTTGTGCTTTCCGCAAGTCGGAAAATTCGTCTCCAGGCCATGGCCTGCCCATCATCACCAGCCGTGCAAACGTCGCTTTGGGGCAGCAGATACACGAGTCATACAAAAATAAACCGCATATCTGCATTGCAAAATCCAAAGAACGTGTATTGTTCCGTCATATTTACAGGGTTAACCGGTGGATGGGGCACTTTGGCACTACACCTTGGTCATAGCCTGCGTATCTCATCAGCACTTCTTTCCCAAGGGATTTAGTCATGCTCCGTTTTCTGCGCCTCGCCACCGTTATAGGTGGCTTGTGTTTAAGTGCGTCCGCTCTGGCAACCAACGTCGACTCTGCCACCTATGGCTACCCGCTGACTAATCCGTTTGAAGCGACCATTGCGACCACACCGCCCGATCTGCGCCCCGATCTGCCTGACGATGAAGATATCGATCAGGATGTTTACACCCTGAACCTGCACCCCGAGCGCGAGTTCACCCTGCCCGACAACTTCTGGGCGGTGAAAAAGTTGCACTATCGCCTGGCCAAACAGGACCATGCTGCCCCGCTGATCTTCCTGATCGCCGGCACCGGCGCGCCGTATAACAGCACCATCAATGAATTCCTGAAAAAGCTCTATTACGGCGCGGGCTACCACGTCGTGCAGTTGTCTTCGCCCACCAGCTATGACTTCATGAGCTCGGCCTCGCGCTTTGCGACTCCTGGCGTCTCCACCGACGACGCAGAAGACATTTATCGCGTCATGCAGGCCATTCGGGCTCAGCAGGCGCAATTGCCGGTAACCGACTATTACCTGACCGGTTACAGCCTCGGCGCACTGAATGCTGCATTCGTCAGCAAGCTGGACGAAACCCGTCGCAGCTTCAACTTCAAGAAAGTCCTGCTGCTCAACCCGCCGGTCAATCTCTACACCTCGATCAGCAACCTCGACAAACTGGTACAGACCAACGTCAAGGGCATCAACAACACCACCACGTTCTACGAACTGGTGTTGGCCAAGCTGACCCGCTACTTCCGCCAAAAGGGTTACATCGACCTCAACGATGCACTGCTGTTCGACTTCCAGCAGTCCAAGCAGCACCTGACCAACGAACAGATGGCGATGCTGATCGGTACCTCGTTCCGCTTCTCGTCGGCTGACATCGCGTTCACCTCCGACCTGATCAACCGTCGCGGTCTGATCACGCCACCGAAATTCCCGATCACCGAAGGCACCAGCCTGACGCCGTTCCTCAAGCGTGCTCTGCAGTGCGACTTCGATTGCTACCTGACCGAACAGGTCATCCCGATGTGGCGCGCACGCACCGACGGCGGTAGCCTGCTGCAACTGGTCGACCAGGTCAGCCTCTACGCGCTCAAGGACTACCTGCACAGCAACACCAAGATTGCCGTCATGCACAACGCCGACGACGTGATCCTGGGCTCGGGTGACCTCGGCTTCCTGCGCAAGACCTTTGGCGATCGCCTGACCGTTTACCCGTACGGCGGGCATTGCGGCAACCTTAATTACCGCGTCAACACCGACGCCATGCTGGAGTTTTTCCGTGGCTAAACGTCTTTTACTTCTTGCCGCTCTGCTCTGTGCCGGCACAGTCCAGGCCGCTGACGCGGATACCAGCAACAAGGCTCAGCACCCGGCCACTGTGGCCCGTCAGACCGATGCTGATGGTTTCACTCAGCCACTGAAGTCGCTGCAATTCAACCCGGGGCTGGATCAGCGTGAGTTCGAGCGCGCCTCCATCAACGCGCTGGAAGTCTATGATCCGCTGGAATCCTGGAACCGCCGGGTTTACCACTTCAACTACCGTTTCGACGAATGGGTATTCCTGCCGGTCGTGGACGGCTACCGCTACATCACCCCTGGCTTCGTGCGCAGCGGCGTGAGCAACTTTTTCAGCAACCTGGGCGACGTTTCCAACCTGCTGAACAGCCTGCTGCAGTTCAAGGGCGAGCGCTCGCTGGACACCACTGGCCGTCTGCTGCTCAACACCACCATCGGCATCGCCGGTCTGTGGGACCCGGCGACCATGATGGGCCTGCCGCGCCAGAGCGAAGACTTCGGCCAGACCCTGGGCTTCTACGGCGTCCCTGCAGGGCCTTATCTGGTGTTGCCATTGTTCGGTCCATCGAACGTGCGTGACACCGGCGGCATGCTGTTCGACTACACGGCTGAAAACCAGATCAACTTCCTCAACGTGGCTGAAGTCAGCAGCGACCATCCGGAAATCACCGTGTTGCGCGCCGTTGACCGCCGTTACGTCACCAGCTTCCGTTACGGCCAGCTCAACTCGCCGTTCGAGTATGAAAAAGTGCGCTACGTCTACACCGAGTCGCGCAAGCTGCAGATCGCCGAATAAGCGTAACGCGGCAAAACGACGGCCAGCCGGAGTGATCGGGCTGGTCGTTTTTTTTGGCACTTTTACCTGCTTGGCCAATCACATGGCTCAAGGCAAACGCCTCCGTCATCAACAGACAAAAAGGAATTTCCATGCGCTCTTTCGGTTTCAAGGCAATGGCTGTGTGTGTCGCACTGGCAGCATGTCAGAGCATGCTCAGCGTTCAGGCTGCCACCAAGCCGCAGGCCGCTGCGCCCGCTGCTGCGGTGCAAAAGGCTTCGCTGCTGGGCGGCAAACTGGCCTTCACCATCCCTACGGGCTACGTACAGGGCGAGATGCCCGAGATTGATGCAAAAGCCAAGGCTCAGGGTGTGACGGGGTCGCTCTACACCAATGCGGCCGAAAAGCGCGTGCTGATCGTTACCGAAACACCTATGCCAATGGGCGTGCAGGCCAACGATAACGACGGCGCAGTACTTGATGGGCTGGTCACCGGCATCCTTGCCCAGCAGAGTACCGGCTACAAGGACTTCAAAAAGCTGGGCGACAAGAAGATCGTCAAGAAGAACGGTCTTGGTGTGCGTCAACTGGACACCTCGGCGACCATGAGTGACGCTCAGGTGCTGAGCACATCGATCGTCGCTGCATCGGGTAGCCGCGCAGCCGTACTGAACGTGGTCTCCAATGCGAAGAATCCGAAAGAGCATGCTGCGCTGGTGAAGACTGTCATCGGCCAGTGATCTGCGGACCGGTCCGCCGGTCCGATGTGGCTCAATCCACCCGCAACACGCCGGATAACCGCTCGACCAGAGCCTGAACCCTGGCAGATCGCCCACGAAACCCTTATTAGTGAATTCCAGTCCACAACAAAGGGAAAACTTGGCAAAGATAGAAGTTCTTTTCTGCAATAAGCTGGCGGACTTATTTTTAATGGGTCTGCACAATGCCTTCTCTGGAAACCACTGCCTCCGGCGCTCGCGGCGAAAGCTCGACCGGCGCCGGCTTGTCCATCGCGATTCTGGCCCTCGCCGGCTTCGTGATCGTCACCACTGAATTTCTCATCATCGGTCTGTTGCCTTCAATGGCCCGTGATCTGGGAATTTCCATTTCTACTGCCGGTTTGCTGGTGACGCTGTTCGCCTTCACGGTGATGCTCTTTGGCCCACCGCTGACGGCCATGCTCTCGCACCTGGACCGCAAGCGTACGTTCATTGTCATCCTGCTGATCTTCGCCGCCTCCAACGCGCTGGCGGCGGTGTCGAGCAATATATGGGTGCTGGCGCTGGCGCGGTTCATTCCGGCACTGGCCTTGCCGGTGTTCTGGGGCACCGCCAGTGAAACGGCAAGCCTGCTGGCCGGACCGAAACGCGCTGGCAAGGCTGTTGCGCAGGTGTACCTCGGCATCTCGGCTGCCATGCTGTTCGGTATTCCGCTGGGTACGGTATTTGCCGATGCCGTGGGCTGGCGCGGCGCATTCTGGGCGCTGACGCTGCTGTCAGCGTTGATGGCCCTGTTGCTGGCACTGTCGATGCCGCGTATCGAACCTACTGCAAAGGTCGGCCTCGCCGAGCAGGCAAAAATTCTCCGGGATCCGTTTTTCCTCGCCAACCTGCTGCTGTCCATCCTGCTGTTCACGGCCATGTTCGGTGCCTATACCTACCTGGCTGACACACTGGAACGCATCGCGGGCATCGAATCGGCTCAAGTGGGTTGGTGGTTGATGGGCTTCGGCGCGGTCGGCCTGATCGGTAATGCCTTGGGTGGACGTTATGTGGACCGCAGCCCGCTCGGCTCGACCATGGCCTTTGCGCTGCTGCTCGCACTGGGCATGACCGCAAGCGTACCCGCCGCAGGCTCCATGCCGCTGCTGGCCGTGGTGCTGGTGATTTGGGGCATCGCACATACGGCGCTGTTTCCGATCTGCCAGATCAGGGTGATGAAAGCAGCGCCTCAGGCCCAGGCACTGGCAGGGACCTTGAATGTCTCGGCCGCCAATGCCGGCATCGGCCTGGGATCGATCATCGGAGGCCTTACCATCGAGCACCTGGGCCTGGGTGCCGTAGGGTATGTCGCCGCTGTTGTTGCGCTGCTGTCCATTGCCGTTGCATGGATGACCAGCACTCAGAAAAACAAGGCACCGTTATAACCGCCTGACCGTCGCGTTACTGAACTCGCCGGGCAGTGTGTCTGCCAACAACCAGACACCCTGCCCCGGTTATTAGCGGTGTATTAAATTGTATATTTCGTCATATTTTTGAACAGGCTTTAGCACTGTTTCTGTCATTTAATTGACTTTTAATCAGTGACTTTTCCTCAATACGTAGCTATTTGACACCCCTCGGCAAAATACTCTTCCCTTGCCACTAGTGAACGCTCAAACTCCAGCCTTTCGGTCAAGCGGTGTCGATTTCTGACCGATTCGAAAGTAATGTCCGGTAAGAATCTATGAGCACCTATCACCGCAGAGGGATGGCATTCGCCAAGCGGATCTACGCCCCGAGATGCTTCGGTGTCAGCGTTGGCTTTGTGACGGTCGCTGTTTCTTTGTATTACGTGAATGCAGCACACTGGGCGTGGTTGTTGGCGCTGCTCTATAGCCTGGTGTGGCCGCATGTTGCTTACCAGCTCGCAAGAACGTCGCGCGAGCCTTACCAGGCTGAATGGCGCAATCTGCTTTTCGATTCGATGATGGGCGGTTTCTGGGTTGGCGCGATGGGTTTCAGCGCAGTTCCCGGGGTTACGGTGCTCGCCATGATGGCCATGCATAAC
This sequence comes from Pseudomonas sp. SZ57, assembly GCF_009495975.1. Classification (NCBI taxonomy): domain Bacteria; kingdom Pseudomonadati; phylum Pseudomonadota; class Gammaproteobacteria; order Pseudomonadales; family Pseudomonadaceae; genus Pseudomonas; species Pseudomonas sp. SZ57. Next base: position 158,496 of record NZ_WIBD01000023.1, read on the forward strand.
ATGGCCGCCGCCGGGCCACGTCTGATGCTGCAAGGCCTGTGCATGCAGGCACTGGGCGTGCTGATTTCGCTGGCCGCGCTCGACCCTGTCGTCAATCTGCATGGCAACATGGCGCAGATCTACGCCTGCCTTCCGGTACTGGTGACCTACCCTATTTTCATTGGCTGGCTGAGCCATCAGGTCACACTCAAGTTATGGGAACACCGCAACATCCTGCGCAAGGTCAGCCGCACCGACAGCCTCACCGGCCTGCTCAATCATGGCGCGTGGAAGGACCTGCTTGACCTTAAGTACGCCAGTAACCAGGGCGCGTATCAGGAGTGCGTCATCGCGCTGATCGATATCGATCACTTCAAGGTCATCAACGACACTTACGGCCACCTGATGGGCGACACGGTGCTGCAGAGTATCAGCGAAGCACTGATAGAAAACCTGCGCGATTCCGATCTGATCGGGCGTTGTGGCGGCGATGAATTCTGCGTCATTCTGCCCGACACCAGTCTGCTTCAAGCAAAGGAAATCCTTGAGCGCCTGCGCATGGCAATAGATGAAATGACCTATACCCTGCATTGCGATCTCAAGGTCAGCCTCAGTATCGGCATTGCCGCCTACTCCCCTGAAATGCCGGATGCGTCGTCGTGGCTGCATGAAGCAGACAAGGCGCTGTATCTGGCCAAAAGCACCGGCCGCAACCGCGTCGCCAGCCCTCAGGATGCGCCGCCAGAACTCCAGTCGCTTGGCGCACAGGCCTGATCCGTCAACGCTTGTCCTTGAACAGCATGTCGAACAGGGATGAGAGACTCTTGACCCCCATCGCTTTCAGGAATGTCTCGCGCATATCGTTACGCAGGCTTTCCAGCGTTATTTCCTTGGGTTTGGTGGATTTTTTTACGGCGGCCGTTTCTCGAGAGTCGCCTTCGCCAGGCGTGTATTTTTCCTTGGACAGCGTCCTTATGTAGTCACTCTTCTGGCTTTTATAAGTAGTGAAATCTGCCCCCAGTTGCTCGTCCCTTTCCCCTGCCGTTGAAAACCTGTTGATGACTTTTTCCATGAAATCAAAATTATTGTGACCGATGGACCCGTAGTCCTTGTCAGTGATGAAGCGAACAAACCCCTGATCCAGCCGCGTTGTTTTTAACCCATCGCTTTCGGTAATACGCTTGGCGGTGGCCGCGTGCGGCTCGGTAAAACTGTAGAACACCTTGTGGCCTTCCATGTCATATGTTTTGCCCTGGTTCTGGCGGCCCCATATTCTTCCATCATCTTTCTCTCTGTACGAGGCCAGTCCAAAAGCCAGATCATCAACATAGCCTAGGTCAGCTCCCTGAGCGCTCGCCCACTCGTAAACATCACCCAGCAGCCTGCGATCATCCCGGGTTAAAAAAAACGCCTCGGGCATGGACATTCCACATTCGGCTTTTCCTAGCATGGGCGCAGAACGAGCAGAGTCCGCGAATCCGAACACCCTGTGTTTCAGGAGGGCCTGGCCGCTGATGGTCACTGCAGAGTCTGGAGAGGTTGATCGGAGGGGGGGATTGGCAATTGAGGGCATGTTTTTTGCCGCTCTTTTATCGTCAAGTTGTTGCGCGGCTATCAGTGCATCTGCTCCGGAACTTATGACTCGCATAACGTTGGCTCCTGCTCCGAAAGATCCCTGGCGGTTATCGCCAGGGATTAACAATCAATACGTTAAATGAAAGGTGACTGTTTCTGGCCCGGCAGGCTTGCTTTGCCAAGGCCCACTTTCAGCGCTGTGCCTAATCATGACGTCGGAGGCATAGCTAAAACCAAGACTGTTGAACCTCTCAGTACTGCCAGGCACGCCTGGCGTTATAGGGATACAATCAGAATCATGTACACCGCCTCTCCTAAAACAAAGATTTGCGCGTTCGTTCACGCTTTCCGGAAAAGTAGTCGCGGTCCAGGAAATCTTTTGTAACCGAGAGTTATTCGCCGCGCCGCGGGGGTAATCAGCCAATCTCAATTGGTGTCGGGAAAACGCACTGTGACCAGGCCCATTGATAAACGTCGGTGTTCGGGTAGTCGTAACAGAATAATCGCCCGCCTGGCTGGCAGCCGACACTAACAACACAAGCAAAGGTGCTATTTTTTTCATAGGTGTACTCCAATATTTATAAATCAAATTCATCGGCCGTGCGAAAGCCGCAGGCTTGAAAGCATCTGCACGAACCGCTATTTTTTATCATTCAACGAACGCGCTAACGCGCACTCTGATTAAACATGTTTGTTAGAGAAAACCTAAACCGCTTGTAAAAACCCCATCAACCAACTGGTATAAATACCCACGTCCGAGACCTGATTAGCCACACGCTTGATCAATGGAAAGCTCAAACGAGGAGAGGTTATCCAGCAGCCACTCAGGCGTATGCCTCTCAAGCAATGTGCCGATGGACTGCTGCTTTATCAGTGCGCCATAGAGGGCTTCTTCATGATCGAGGTGTGCTTGCTGAAGAGCTCGATAGTTGAGCGGATAGATGCTCTTCTCGATGGGCAACAGCCGGTCGAAGTGTTCGAGCAGACCATGAAAGACGATTCGCCGTTCGACGGTATTGCGCGTGGTGGCTATGAGTTTGACGAAGTACTCACTGTCCTGAGCCCGCAGCGCTTCGCTGGCGGCATAACGCTCGACCAGCGTGTGCGGCGATGGATCATCGAATACGATGCAGCACAGGTCTTCGCGCACCAGGCCTTTGAACGGGTTCTCGGCTTCTGACCGACGGCCGTGCAGCCCGAGTGCAAATTGTACGGCGCGCTCGGCCAGCCATTGACGCTTGCGGCCCTCAAGCCGGGCAATGTCTTCGAGCAAGGGTGACTGACGCCCATGCGAACGAAGCTGCCTACAGAGTTTGGCAAACAGGCCGACAGGTCCGGACAGCTTTGCCTGTTGCTCGGCCAGTTGCGCTACGGAAAGCGCGGACTGCCGGGTTGCCAGATGCTGGAAGTCCGTTGTCGTATTAAAGCCGGGCCGCAGTGGGTCCAGCCGCAACGACGTGTCGGCACCTGGCTCGCCCCGAACAAAACAAACAGTCATGAGTGGCTCCTTTTTTATTGTTTACAGTTCGTCGTGCGAGCAGGTTTCGGATAGTCCTTTATGCAGACAGCAGGAAGCAGTGCCTGACAGGCGTCACAGAGCAGCACGGTATTATTGATTGCACTGCCAAACGTCGGCAGTGCTCATTGCATTAACAAGTTACAGGTTGCGACAAGACACATTATGTATGTACTGGCTCGCTAGGCAATCCGACAGATGTAGGGGGTCGGGCAGTGTGCCCCGGAAGCAATAGAGATACGCACCTGGCCATGAGCTCGGCACGCGTCCTCACCTGATTCTTTCTTAGCAGCGAAGATACGTGATCGCGAACGGTGTAGTCACTGATACTGAGCTGCCTGGCAATTTCCTTGTTCGTACATCCCTGCAACAACAGGCCAAGAACCTCCTGCTCTCTCATTGTCACCCACATGATACTTCCCCTTGCCATCATTTTGCCTAACCGGCAAATTCGTAGGATGTTTCTTACATTCGTCTTCCATGACCCAAACAGTAAGTCGGCACAGAAATCATTTTATTTAGTCTTGTTTCGCATAAACACGAGTTTCCCCTCAAAGCCTTGTAACAAAGCTACAAGCTGTAAGAAAAATCTCTAATAATTAAATACCGAGGAAAACTCCTACAGCAGATACGGAATAATTACGTCTGACTATTGATCGACACCATGAATGAATCACCTGGCGAAACATTTCGCGCAGGGATGAGCCAAGAGCACATTAGATAAATAACGTAAACGCTACAGAGAGGCGCAAGATAGACTTGAGGAAACGGAATTACAATCACTTGTTACAATTGAACCTGCCTGCCGCCCGGAACTTTCCGGCCATATTCGAGTTGCCACTCACCCCACACAAGAGGTGAGCAGCGGGCATTGCCGGTGTGTACGAGAACAGCGGTCGCCGCGCCCCCCGCCCCGGAGTTATCCGGCTTTACCGCTTGCCAGGTCATCCACCACCACGCCACGGCGCAGGCCGAATACTGCAGCGGTCATCAGGCCCGTGGCGCCCATGATCAGGCTATACAGCACGCACACCCAGATATTCCACGGCATCAGCGCAATCAGCATCAATGGCGTGGTGCTGGCCCAGAAGGCATAGGCGATGTTGTAAGTGAACGAGATGCCTGACACCCGGATGTTCGCCGGGAACAGTCCGACCATCACCGACGGCACCACACCGACAATCCCGCACGCCAGCCCGGCAATCGCGTAGGCGATGCCCAGCGGCATCCATTGCTCGATGAGGCTGGTGTAAAGCACGCCGATGCCCATCGGCATCAGCAGGCTGTAGAACATGATGCCGCGCCAGGCGCCGATCCGGTCGACCAGCATGCCTGCCAGCACGCAGCCTATATTGAGAAACACGATGCCGACGGCACTCAGAGCAAAGGTGTCGCTGGCACTGATACCAAAGCGCTGCTGCATCACGGTCGGGGTAATCACCACCAGGACCACCACTGCGGAGGTCAGCACAAAGGTCAGCAGCGCAGCAGGCAGCAAGGATTGGCGATGATCGCGCAGCACCTGGCCAAGTGGCAGCGCCGGCAGATGTTCACGCTGGGCATGCAGGGCGATGAACACCGGGGTTTCGTTCAACCAGCGGCGCAACCAGACGCCCACCACACCGAATACGCCACCGAGCAGGAACGGAATACGCCATGCCCATTCAAGAATTTCGCCAGGGCTGAAGACACGCGCCAGCCATGTTGCGGTCAGTGCACCCAGCAGGTATCCGAATGTCAGACCGGCTTGCAGTACGCCCAGTGCATAGCCGCGGTGCCCCTTGGGCGCGTGTTCTGCCACGAATACCCAGGCGCTTGGCACTTCGCCGCCCACAGCGGCTCCTTGCAGGATGCGCAGCGCCAGCAGCACCAGCGGCGCCCAGTAACCGATCTGTGCGTAGGTGGGCATGACGCCGATCAGCAGACAAGGCAGGGCCATCATCAGAATGCTCAGGCTAAACACGCGTTTGCGGCCCAGCCGGTCGGCGAAGTGCGCCATGAGAATCCCGCCCAGCGGGCGCGCCAGATAGCCGGTCACGAAGATCCCGAAGCTTTGCAGCAGACGCAACCACTCGGGCATGTCCGGGGGAAAGAACAGCTGGCTGAGGGTCAGCGCAAAGAATACGAAAATGATGAAGTCGTAGATTTCCAGCGCCCCACCCAGCGCCGCAAGACTCAGGGTCTTGTAGTCGCCTTTGGTGAAAGGTTGCGGAGTGGATTGAACGATGGCCGTCATGAAGCCCCCGAAACATGGCTGAAAAGAGCGCCTGACGCTCACAGGGCGCGAAGAATAGCAAAGCTTGCGGGCGCACTGATACGGAGCTGAGGCCTGTAGCAGGAACGATAATCCCGACTATGGTGCGGCGCTCCGCGTCGGTCTCCACTGATAATCCGATTATCGTGCGGCGCTATGCGTCGCAAGAGGGTCTCGGCGCCCTGCGGCCGCAGATCGTCGCAGCCGGTGGAGAACTGGCTGCGCGCGCGGGAGGGGGCG
>NZ_WIBD01000024.1:0-29209 GCF_009495975.1 Pseudomonas sp. SZ57
AGGGCGAAGGAACCCGACGAAGTCGGGCCGGAAACGGAGCTGCGGGCTTTGCCTACTTTGGCCCCATCAAAGTAGGTCGCCGAGGGGCGAAATGGTGACTTGAGTCGAACCCCGATCCACCTGACATCGCAGAACCGCTGTGCAACGCGGAGCGACGGTCAGCGCCCCGTCTTACTGCTCGTCCAGCGCAAACTCGGTCAGGCAGAACGTCGGGATCTTCAGGTCGTTAAGACGCTTGGAGCCGCCCAGTTCCGGCAGGTCGATAATCGCAGCGGCCTCGTACACTTCGGCACCCATACGTCGGATCAGGTTGGCGGCGGCGATCAGCGTGCCTCCGGTCGCGATCAGGTCATCGAACATGACGACCGAGTCACCTTCGCACAGACTGTCTGCATGCACTTCCAGATACGCTTCGCCGTATTCGGTCTGATACGCCTCGGACAGTACATCGGCAGGCAGCTTGCCTTGTTTGCGAAACAACACCAGCGGCTTGTTCAGCTGATACGCGACCACCGAACCGATCAGAAAACCCCGCGCGTCCATCACGCCGATATGGCTGAACTCGGCATCGATGTAGCGCTGCACGAAGCTGTCAATCACCTGACGGGTGGCCTTGGGCGACTGGAACAGGGGCGTGATATCACGGAAGACCACGCCCGGCTTGGGGAAGTCCACGACCGGGCGGATGAGGGATTTGAAGTTCGATTGATCGAAAGTCATCAGGGGGTTCCATGGCAGTTTTGGCCGACAGTTTAAGCCGACCCGCCAAAGATCGCACGTTTCAGCTTTGCATCGACCCGCCAGCCAGTGCACACAGCTCGATGGGGGCGAGGATGTGAATCTCTTTGCCCTCGGCAGAAATCAGCTGATTTTGCTGGAAACGGGTAAAGACACGAGACACCGTCTCGACTGCCAGACCCAGGTGATTACCGATTTCATTGCGTGACATGCTCAGGCGGAACTGATTGGCCGAAAAGCCTCTGGCGCGGAAGCGTGCAGACAGGTTGATCAGAAACGTGGCGATACGCTCATCGGCAGTCTTTTTCGAGAGCAGCAGCATCATTTGCTGATCGTCACGGATCTCACGGCTCATGACGCGCATCAACTGCCGACGCAGTTGCGGCAGTTTCACGGAAAGCTCGTCCAGGCGCTCGAAAGGGATTTCGCAAACCGATGTGGTTTCCAGTGCCTGCGCCGAGACCGGGTAAGCCTCGGCGTCCATGCCGGACATGCCCACCAGTTCGCTGGGCAGGTGAAAACCGGTGAGCTGTTCTTCACCGCTGTCACTGATATTGAAGGTTTTCAACGCCCCGGAACGCACCGCATAGACCGACTCGAAGGTATCCCCCTGACGAAACAGAAACTCGCCTTTCTTCAGCGGGCGGCCGCGTTTGACGATCTGGTCAAGGCAGTCCATGTCTTCGGTATTCAACGAAAGGGGCAGGCACAACGGCGCTAGACTGCAATCCTTGCAGTGAGCCTGGGTTTGAGCGCGCGACTTGACTGGCTCGGACATCACTTAATTCCTTGTGGGAAATCACACATAAGCCGTAAGGGTAACTCACCCATGCTTGTCGGGGCCAGCCTGCAAAAGTGTCGGCGTCGTCAAGGTTGCAGGCTGCCTGCCGATAAACCTGTATTCCTTAAGCCACGCCAGGATGCCTCGTCATGTCAACGACACTCCCGTTGATCAACAGCATTACGATACGCACTGCGACCTCGCAGACCACCTACAGTTACGCCGAGCAAAGCACTGCCGAGAAGCCTGCGGGCGAAACAAAGGGCGTACAGGTCAATTTGTCGGCAGAAGGCAAGGCGGCTGCGTCGTCGTCTTCCAGAAACGCCGATATCGAGCAGAGCGGCCTGCCTGCTTCCGTGCAGAAGATCCTCAAGGCGATTCGCGAGCTTCAGCGCAGGATCGAGGAAACCATGGAGCAGATCCAGAAGGCGCTGAATGATCCCAGCCTGAGCCCCGAGGAGCGACGGACCAAGGCTGCAGCGCTACAGACCGTGCTCAGCACGTTGCAGGCGCAGGTGAGCAATTCCACGGCCGATATGTCGTCGCTCATGAACAGCCTGGGCTCCAGTGACGCCGACAAGACCAAGGCGGGAATGCTGGTTCTGGCCAAAATGTAGAGCCTGGACGCAGGTCATATCACTCGGGAGAACTGCTGTCTGTTCTGCCGGGTCAGGTAGGTATCGAAGACCATGCACACTGCGCGTACCAGCAGCCGGCCTGCCGGTCTGACTTCAATGCCCGTCTCGTTCAGCGTGATCAGCCCGTCGCCGGCCATGCCAAGCAGTTGCGGCCACGCTTCGCCGAAATAGTCCCTGAAATCGATGCAAAAAGTCTTTTCGATCTGGCCGAAATCCAGGGTGAAGTGGCAGATCAGTTGCTGAATGATCGCGCGCCTGATGCGGTCGTCATCACTGCAGAGCAGCCCGCGTCGGGTTGCGGGCTGTTCGCTGTCCAGCAGCCTCAAGTACTCGCTCAGATCGCTGCTGTTCTGGCTGTACAGCTCGCCGACCTGGCTGATGGCAGAGACCCCCAGGCCGATCAGATCGCAGTGACCGTGCGTGGTATAGCCCTGAAAGTTGCGCTGCAGGGTCAGGTCTTCCTGAGCGGTGGCCAGCTCGTCGTCGGGCAGGGCGAAATGGTCCATGCCGATGTAGCGATAACCGGCGTCGCTCAATTGCTCGACGGTGCGCTCCAGCATCAGCAGTCTGCTCGCTGCATCCGGCAGATCCGCCGCGTCGATGCGCCGCTGCGGCATGAAGCGCTCGGGCAGATGCGCATAGTTGAACACCGACAGCCGATCGGGCTGCAGATCGATGACCTTGTCCACGGTGTGGCTAAAGGTTTGCGGATTCTGTGCGGGCAGACCGTAGATCAGATCAATATTCACCGAACGAAATTGCAGCGTGCGCGCCGCTTCAACGATTGCGCGGGTTTCTTCCAGGCTCTGCATGCGGTTGATCGCCCGCTGCACCGTCGGGTCGAGGTCTTGTACGCCCAGGCTGACCCGGTTGAAACCCAGCTCGCGCAGCAGCCCCATCGTCGACCAGTCCGCTTCGCGAGGATCGATCTCGATGCCATAGTCGCCGGAGTCGTCGTCCAGCAGGTTGAAATGTGAGCGCAACTGCGCCATCAAGCGGCGCAGTTCGTCGTGGCTGAGAAAGGTCGGTGTACCGCCGCCCAGGTGCAGTTGCTCCACCACCTGACAGGGCGCCAGGTGACAGGCGAGCATCTGTATCTCGTGCTCGAGCCGTTGCAGGTAGGCCTGAGCGCGTCCGCGATCCTTGGTGATGACTTTGTTGCAGGCGCAGTAGTAGCAAATGTTCGCGCAGAAGGGCAGGTGCACGTAGAGCGACAACGGACGTAATGCCTTGCGACTTTCGCGCAGCGCGTGCAGCAGGTCGAAGCCGCCCACTTGGGTATGAAACTGCACCGCAGTCGGATAGGACGTGTAGCGCGGTCCGGCCACATCGTAGCGATGGATCAGGTCTGAATCCCAACGAATGGCGTCAAGCATGCGCGCGTTTCCCGGTCCGGCTGGCGATGTCGCGAGCATACGCAGGAGGCCGAGGGTCGGCGTTGATGTGGATCAAATGGCAAGAGTTGCCGGCCTCAATGCCCCATCAGCCAATGCTGATGCGGGCCTGGCAAGGTCCAGATACCGAAGACCATCACCAGCAACCCTCCCGCCATGCGCACACCACGTTTGCGCAGCAAGGCCGTGGTGCGTTCGGCAGCCAGGCCGGTGGCCAGCAGAACGGGCCAGGTGCCCAGCCCGAAGGCCAGCATCAGCAGTGCGCTGTCGAGAGGATTGCCCTGGCTGGCGGCCCACAGCAGGGCGCTGTACACCAGCCCGCAGGGCAGCCAGCCCCACAGGGCACCGAGCAACAAGGCGCGCGGCACACTGGACACCGGCAACAGGCGACTGGCCAGGGGTTGCAAATAGCGCCACAGGCCTCGGCCGAGACGCTCTATATAGGTGAGCCCGCTCCACCAGCCGGCCAGGTACAGCCCCATCATGATCAGCAACACGGCAGCGACGATGCGCAAGCCCGTCGCCAGTGGGCTTTGCGCCACAGCCCAGCCGACCAGTCCGGAACACAGGCCAGCTGCGGCGTAACTGAGAATGCGCCCCAGGTTGTAGGCCAGCAGCAAACGAAACCGGCGACTGCGCTGTTCCTTGGGGATGGCCAGCGTCAGGGCGCCCATCAGGCCGCCACACATGCCCAGACAGTGGCCACCGCCCAGCAGCCCGAGAATGAACGCCGAGAACAGCATCGAGGCGAGTTCAAACATCGCGTTTCTCGTCCGGGCCCGACTGCGGAGACTCAGGCGGGACATGCTCCACAGGCGGCGTGTCATCGAACAATATGCTGTGTGCCGGGCCTTCCATGTCGTCGTACTGACCGCTGTCCACTGCCCAGAAGAACACGTAGATCGCCACGCCCACCAGCAGCAGAGCGGCAGGGATCATGATGTAAAGCGCGGGCATGAAACCTCCGGGGCAGATGGGGGGACAAGCGCACGACGCGGCAGGCGGGTCAGGCGCAAGGCGTTGAGCACCACGGTCAGTGAACTGAGCGACATGCCGATCGCCGCCCATACCGGAGTGATCCAGCCCAACGCCGCGAAGGGCAGCATGAGGCCATTGTACAGACCGGCCCAAAGCAGGTTTTCGATAATGACGCTACGCGTGCGCCGGGCCAGATTCAGCGCGTCGATCAGCACCGGCAAGCGGTTGCACAGCAGCACGGCGTCAGCGCTGGTTTTGGCGAGGTCGGTGGCCGAGCCCATCGCCACACTGATGTCGGCTGCTGCCATGACCGGTACGTCGTTCACCCCGTCACCGATCATCAGCACCTTGCGCCCCTGAGCCTGAAGCTGGCGCAGCACCTCCAGCTTATCGTCCGGGCGCATGCCGCCACGCGCCTCGTCGATGCCCAGCGCCTGCGCGACACGGTCAACCATCGGTGAGCTGTCGCCGGACAACAGCAGCGTTTTCCAGCCTCGCGCCCGGCATGCCTGTAACAGGGTACCTGCATCCTCGCGCAGCCGGTCGTCCAGCACCAGCCATGCGAGTGGGCCCTGCGTATCGCCCAGCAACAGCCATTGGCCGGATCGCTCGTTTGGCAAGGGCGTTTCAGCGCCGCTCAGCGCACAGACGAAAGCCGCTTCGCCGATGCGCAGCAGATGCCCGTCAACACGACCTTGCAGGCCCAGTCCCGGTGTGCTGAGCACCTCTTCGGCAGCCCTTGGCGCTCGACCGAACGCGCGGGCGATGGGATGCTCGGAGCGGTTTTCCAGGGCTGCCGCCAGTTCCAGGCAGCGATTGGCGTCCAGCTCGCGCAGTGGGTGGATGCTGCGCAGTGTCAGGCGCCCTTCGGTCAGGGTGCCGGTCTTGTCGAAGATGACCGTGTCGATCTGGTTGAGGCCTTCGAGCACATGACCCCGGGTCAGCAGCAGACCGAGTGTGTGCAGCGTGCCAGTCGCCGCAGTCAATGCAGTCGGCGTCGCCAGCGACAGTGCGCAGGGGCAGGTGGCGACAAGCATGGCCAAAACGATCCAGAACGCGCGCGATGCGTCCAGTTGCCACCAGATCAACCCGATCAGCGCAGCTGCGATCAGCGAAAACAGCAGAAAGGTCTGTGCCGCCCGGTCGGCAATCAGCGCGAGTCGGGGCTTTTCTGCCTGCGCGCGTTCGAGCAGTCGGACAATGGCCGAAAGACGGGTTTCGTGGCCCAGCGCCGTCACGGCAACGGTCAGCGGGCTTTCAACATTCAGCGTTCCTGCGGTGACCGCATCGCCTACACTGCGCATCTGTGGCAGGTATTCGCCGGTCAACAGCGACTCATCGACACTGGAGTGACCCTCGAGGATTTTGCCATCGGCCGGTATCACTGCACCGGGCTGCACCAGCACCCGATCAGCCAGGTGCAGTTCGCTGAGCATGATGCGCTGGCTCTGGCCGTCATCACTTAGGCGCAGGCATGAGGCGGGCAGCACGTTGACCAGTTGGGCCGTGGCCGCCGCCGTGCGCTCGCGAGCCCGGCGTTCCAGGTAACGTCCGGCCAGCAGGAACAGTGCAAACATGCCGACGGCATCGAAATACAGTTCGCCAGCGCCGGTGACGGCGGTCCAGATGCCTGCGGCGTAGGCCGCGCCTATTGCCAGCGACACCGAGACATCCATTGTCAGGTGACGGCTGCGCAGGTCGCGCCACGCACCGCGAAAGAACGGCGCGCAACTGTAGAAGACGATCGGCGTGGTCAGAAACAGCGCCACCCAGCGCAGGATGGTGTGCATCTGCGGGCTGAGGTCGATATTGAACTCAGGCCAGGTGGCCATGGTTGCCATCATTGCCTGAAACCACAGCAGGCCGGCGACGCCCAGTTGTCGCAACGCCAGGCGATTGTCACTCGCCATGCGTTCGGCAGCGCGGTCGGCCTGCCATGGATGGGCGACATAGCCAATCGCGTGCAGTTCGTTCAGCAATTGGCTGAGGGCAAGCTGGTCGGCGTTCCAGCGCACCAGCAGGCGATGAGTGGAAAGGTTCAGCCGCGCTTCGACCACCGCGGGCAATCGCCCCAGGCGTTGCTCGATCAGCCAGCCGCATGCCGCGCAACTGATGCCTTCGATAAGCAGGGTGGCCTCTGAGAGGTCGCCGTCGTGGCGCACGAACGGCGCCTGTACGTCGGGGCGGTCGTAGAGCGCCAGTTCATCGAGCAATTGGCTGGGCAGGCTTTCCGGGTTGGCCGAGGTTTCACTGCGATGGCGGTAATAATTGTCCAGACCGCTGGCGACGATGGCCTCGGTTACTGCCTGGCAACCGGGGCAGCACAGCTGTCGGGTTGTACCGAGCACCACCGCGTTGAAATGGCTGCCCGCCGGAACCGGCAAACCGCAGTGGTAGCAGTGCAGCGGCGCGGGGGAGGAGGGCCTGGCCACGTTCAGTCTTTCCGGCGTTGCGCGGCTTGCAGGGGCTCGTCACCCAGGGTCACGTCGTCAGTGCCAATCTGTTCTTCCTCGAACAGGCGCCAGGTCTGCTCGCCTTCGACACCCAGCAGTTCCACAAAACGCCGACCGTTGACCTTGTCCTGCAACTGACCGATGTAACGGCCTGGTTCGGACGGGCTGCGGGTCAGGAACACCCGGCGATCACTGTCAGGGCGCGTGGGTGAAATCAGGTTGAGTTCCAGACGCGCCGGGTTGCTGTTGCCGCTCAGGCGCAGTTCGACTTCACCGGTCAGCTCATCCATGTGCAGGCGCGCGTGCAGCTTGAGGGTCTGGGCGAGCACTTCGCGATTCAACGAGCGATTGATGCCCTTGCCGGCCTCGTAATAGTTATCGGTGACCAGTGGGTCCGGGTGGGTCACGGCGATGAACACCATCGACAGGCTCAAGGTCACCGAGCCGGTCAGGATGGCGATGATGATCCATGGCCAGAGGTGCCGGTACCAAGGGCTTGCAGCAGTCGCAGCGGGCATGACGGGGCTCTTAACGAATAGGTGGGCCGAGGAAGCGGCTTCGGGTCTCGACCTGCGTATCGCTGTCGATGTCCTTGAGGGTAAAGGTTACCTCGTTGCTGTGCGACGGCAGTTTTTCCGGCGCACTGGACAGCTCCACCGGCAGGCTGACGATTTCGCCCGCCGGAACGCTGATTTCACGACGGCCCTGCAGTTTCAGGTCGGGAAGGCCGCTGGCCTGCAGCACATAGGTGTGGTCCACCTGATCCTTGTTCATCACTTTCAGGCTGTAGACGTTTTCGATCCGGCCTTCGGCGTTTTCCCGGAACAGCATGCGGTCCTTGCTGACCTCCAGGCCCACCAGCGTACGCATCCAGAAAGCAGCCGTCAGCAGCGCAATCATCAGCAGCAGTACCAGCGCATAACCGATCAGGCGCGGGCGCAGGGTACGGGTGCGTTGCCCAGCCAGGTTGTGCTCGGTGGTGTAGCGAATCAGGCCGCGAGGGTAATCCATCTTGTCCATGACCGTATCGCAGGCATCGACGCACGCCGCACAGCTGATGCACTCCACCTGCAGGCCGTCACGAATGTCGATGCCGGTCGGGCAGACCTGCACGCACATCGTGCAGTCGATGCAGTCACCCAGCCCCAGTGCCTGAGGGGCGGCTTCCTTCCTGCGCGGGCCTCGGGCTTCGCCACGATTCTGGTCGTAGGAGATGATCAGCGTGTCCTTGTCGAACATCACGCTCTGGAACCGCGCATAGGGACACATGTAAATGCATACCTGCTCGCGCAGCCAGCCGGCATTAAGGTAAGTGGCCAGGGTAAAGAAACCGACCCAGAAATAGGCCCAGCCGTCCGCCTGGCCCGTGAACAGATCCACGCACAGCGCGCGGATGGGCGAGAAATAGCCCACGAAGGTCATACCGGTGGCAAACCCGATCAGCAGCCACAGGCTGTGCTTGGCGAACTTGCGCAGCAGTTTGCCGGCATTCATAGGGGTATTGTCGAGCCTGATGCGCTGGTTGCGGTCGCCTTCTGTCACTTTCTCGCACCACATGAAGATCCAGGTCCAGACACTCTGCGGGCAGGTATAGCCACACCAGACCCGCCCGGCATAGACGGTGATGAAGAACAGCCCGAACGCTGCAACGATCAGAATGCCGGACAAGAGGATGAAATCCTGCGGCCAGAACGTTGCGCCGAAGATGTAGAACTTGCGTTCCGGCAGGTTCCACCAGACCGCCTGATGCCCGCTGTGATTCAGCCAGACCGTGCCGAAAAAGATCAGCAGCAACAGGGCGCCGCCGAGCATCCGCACATTTCGAAACAGGCCTTTGAAGGCGCGGGTCTGGATTTTCTCGCGCGAAGCATAGAGGTCGGTGAATTCGCCGCCTGTTTCGGATGCCGGGGTGATGTCGTGTACTGGAATCTGCTTGGTCATCGATGAGTCCAGCGGCGGTGGCCTGGCCCCGGCCGATACAGGTCAGACAAGGTCATATCCGCGTTCAACGTGATGCACGTGAATAAACGGCCGCTTCTTCATTCAACTGGCTTACCCAGGGATTGAGCAACGCGACCCCGCACGACTGAAAGTCCATTGTATTGCGTGTGACCACGGTCATGCCATGCACCAGCGCAGTGGCGGCGATCAATGCATCGCATTCGCTGCGCGGGTCGGGAACGTGCAGTTGAGCGCAGCGTCTTGCGACCTGGGTGTCGACTGTCAGGATACGCCCGGCGAACGCCTTCAATACATGCTGGTCGAGCCACATTCGCAATACTGCGCCTTGTGTCGGGTCGCGGCGTTCGATGCGCAGGATACCGGTTTCGAGTTCAAGAATCGTGATGGACGAGATGAACAGGCTGGAGGCCATTTGTGTTCGCGACCAGCGCAGCACGTTGGCGTCTGCAGTGCGCTTTCTGAGCTCTGAAACCACGTTGGTGTCGAGCAGGAACATCAGGACAGATCAACCTGTCGGGGCGTGATCACGGCGCGCTGAGGCTCGAACTCGATATCGATGTCAGTGGGCATTATCAGCATGTCGGCGATGCTTGCCGCGCTGCCGGTCAGCTTCAGGTAATCCTCAATGCAAAGCAGAACATGGGCCGGGCGGCCGCGGTCGGTAATGAACACCGGGCCTTCATTAGCCGCTTTCTTGGCCCCGCTGGTGTCCTGATTGAATTCACGGCTGGAGAGGGTAGTGGTCATGTGTGCGACTTCCAGAATGAGTAGACAGGGTGTCGTGGTCATCAACGAGTCTAGTCATGTAGAGATGTAACTACAAAGAATTTGTTCTTTCAGAATGCTACAACCCCGGGCTGATCGGCGCCCTGTCATCTGGATTCAGCTGGCTGCTCCTGACGGGACAGGCTGTAAACATAGGCAGCCAGAATGTGAACCCGGTCATTGCCTTGCAATGCTTGCTGAGCAGGCATCTGGCCCTGGCGGCCATCACGAATGGTCTGCTGCAACTGAGCGAAGCTGGAACCGTAGATAAACGCGTTGGGGTGGGTCAGGTCCGGCGCGCCGAGAATCGGCATTCCCTTGCCCTCTGGCCCATGACAGGCAACGCAAAGGCTGGCGAAGG
Source organism: Pseudomonas sp. SZ57 (assembly GCF_009495975.1). Classification (NCBI taxonomy): domain Bacteria; kingdom Pseudomonadati; phylum Pseudomonadota; class Gammaproteobacteria; order Pseudomonadales; family Pseudomonadaceae; genus Pseudomonas; species Pseudomonas sp. SZ57. Next base: position 10,071 of record NZ_WIBD01000024.1, read on the forward strand.
TCTTTTGTCCGGCCACCGGGTCAGCCTTGGCATCCTGCGGTAGCGGGCGCGCGTCCAGTTGCGTCAGCACGTAGGCCGACACATCGCGCACCCCTTGTTCGCCAAGCACGCCGCCCAGGGCCGGCATCACACCCATGCGCCCGGCGAGGATAGAGGTCTTGATCGCCTGGGCATCGCCGCCCCAGCGCCAGTCGGCGTCGGTCAGATTGGGAAAGCCATAGGCGCCTTTCGCGTCAGAGCCGTGGCAGACCGAGCAGTTGGACGCGAACAGACGTGCGCCGATTTTCAGCGCCTGCGGGTCTTTCGCCACTTCCTCGACGGGCATGGCGGCGTACCTGGCAAACAGCGGTCCGTAACGGGCCTCGGCGTTTGCGACTTCCCGCTCCCATTCGTGGACACTGGTCCAGCCTTGCTGGCCGTCGGAGAATTGCGTCTTGCTGTCCTGGTCCCGGTATTCATAGCCGGGCAGCAAACCCTGCCAGTTGCCCAGGCCCGGGTACAGGAGCAGATAGCCCAACGCAAAGACGATGGTCGCTATGAATAGGTAGAACCACCATCTGGGTAGCGGGTTGTCGTACTCCTCGATACCGTCGAATGTATGGCCGACGGTTTCATCCGTGGGTTCGTCGGGCTGACCTTTGCGCGTGGACAGAAGCAGCCACAGCATGGCGATGAGGGTGCCCAGGGTCAGGACCGCGACGTACAGGCTCCAGAACGTACTCATGACCGGCCGTCCCGTTCAGCCTTGGCATTTTCGACCTTGCCGATGGCCTCGGGGTCATCCGCGAAAGGCAGCAAGGTCGCGTCGTCGAAGTCTGCCTTGCGGGCAGGGCTGAACACCCACAGCATCAGGCCGATGAACGCCACCATCACGACCAGTGTGCCGAGGCCTCGAATCATTCCGATGTCCATCATGATCACCGTTTGCTCTTGATGAGCGTGCCAAGGCCCTGCAGATAGGCCACCAGCGCGTCCATTTCGGTCTGGCCCTGCACTGCAGCCGCTGCACCGGCGATATCCGCGTCGGTGTAAGGGGTGCCGAGGGTACGCAGCACCTGCAGTTTTTTTGCAGTCTGCGTGCTGTCGAGTGTCTTCTCGGCCAGAAACGGATAAGCCGGCATGATAGAGGTCGGGACCAGGTCGCGCGGGTTGTTCAGGTGTACCCGGTGCCACTCGTCCGAGTAGCGACCGCCGATCCTTGCCAGGTCCGGCCCGGTGCGTTTGGAGCCCCACAGGAAGGGATGGTCCCAGACACTTTCGCCTGCCACCGAGTAATGCCCGTAGCGCTCGGTTTCGGCGCGCAACGGGCGGATCATCTGCGAGTGGCAACCGACGCAGCCGTTGGCGATGAACACATCACGGCCTTCCACCTCAAGCGCGCTGCGTGGCTTCATGCCTTCGATAGGCTGGTTGGTCACGTCCTGAAAGAATAGCGGGACGATCTGCGTCAGCCCACCGATGCTCACGGCAATCACCATGAAGAAGGCCAGCAGGCCGATGTTTTTTTCCAGCGCATCGTGCTTCATCAATGCGCTCCTGCGACTGCGATGCGGGTGGCCGCTGCGGCCGCCTGCGGGTCAGAGGCACGTATCGTACGCACGACGTTGTAGGCCATCAGCAACATGCCGCTGGTGAAAATCGCGCCGCCGATGGCCCGCACGATATAGCCCAGGTGGCTGGCCTGCATGGTTTCGATGAAGGAGTAGGTCAGCGTGCCGTCGTCGTTCACCGCGCGCCACATCAGGCCCTGGGTGATGCCATTGACCCACATCGAGGTGATGTACAGCACGGTGCCGACGGTCGCGAGCCAGAAGTGCGTGTTGATCAGGCTGACGCTGTACATGTGCGGGCGGGCGTAGAGTTTCGGAATCATGTGATAGACCGACCCGATGGTAATCATCGCGACCCAGCCCAGGGCTCCGGCGTGGACATGGCCGATGGTCCAGTCCGTGTAGTGCGAAAGCGAGTTGACGGTCTTGATTGCCATCATCGGACCTTCGAAGGTCGACATGCCATAGAACGCCAGCGAGACCACCAGAAAGCGCAGTATCGAATCGGTCCGCAATTTATGCCACGCGCCCGACAGCGTCATCATGCCGTTGATCATCCCGCCCCAACTGGGGACCAGCAGAATGATCGACATCACCATGCCCAGTGACTGCGCCCAGTCCGGCAGGGCGGTGTAGTGCAGATGGTGAGGACCGGCCCAGATATATAGGGTGATCAATGCCCAGAAATGCACGATGGACAAACGATAGGAGTAGACTGGGCGCTCGGCCTGTTTGGGCACGAAGTAATACATCATGCCGAGAAAGCCGGTGGTCAGGAAAAACCCGACGGCATTGTGTCCGTACCACCACTGGATCATGGCATCGGTCGCACCGGCATACGCCGAATAGGATTTGAACAGGCTGACCGGCAACGAGATATGGTTGACGATGTGCAGCATGCCGGTCACGACGATGAACGCGCCGTAGAACCAGTTGGCGACGTAGATATGCCGGGTGCGGCGTTTGACGATGGTGCCGAAAAACACCGCCGCGTAGGCGGCCCAGACGATGGCCAGCAGAATCGCCACCGGCCATTCGAGCTCGGCATATTCCTTGGTAGTGGTGTAGCCCATCGGCAGGGTCACGATGGCGCCGACAATCACGGCCTGCCAGCCCCAGAAGGTGAAGGCCGCCAGACCATCGGAAATCAGCCGAGTCTGGCAAGTGCGTTGCACCACGTAATAGGAGGTGGCGAACAGCGCGCAGCCGCCGAAGGCGAAGATCACCAGATTGGTGTGCAGAGGGCGCAGGCGTCCGAAGGTGGTCCATTCGAGCTCCAGGTTCAGCCCAGGCCAGACCAGCTGCGAAGCAATGAACACGCCCAGGCTCATGCCGACCACACCCCAGACCACGGTCATGATGGCAAACTGGCGCACCACGGTGTAGTTGTAGGTTGTCGGACTGATTGTTGTGCTCATTGCAGACTTCCACGATTCAGAGGGTTACCGCAGACGTAATCGGGCCAGGGCGATGCAGTGCTGGAAATGGCATCGAAGCACACCGAAAAGGCAGGGGCAGGAACAGACAGGCACATCAACGAGCGTCAAAGGCTTGCGGCAGACGCGTGTTGGCGAGTTTAGCTTTGAAACAGGGGTGTGGGAAGTCGCAGGCTCTGTACGAAAAGTGGCTGTGTTTGGTGATGCTGCGTTGAGAGCAGGCTCAGAAGGTATTCCGCACCCCGTTGCAGGGTGCGGAGTTCACGCATCGCCGCTGGACTGGAATACAGCGGTGGCGATCTTCGCGTACAGACGAGTTGATCAGGACTCGCGCAAAGACTGTCACGTCTATTCAGTCGGCAGTAACACCTGTCATTGCCCAGCAAGTTGGCCTGAGCAGGCATATGACTCTGGTGACCGACTCAACGGTGTTGTTGCAAGTGCGCGCGGCCAGTGCCGTCAATGAAACCGCCCGGCGGTGTCAGGTTTGGGGCGCTCATCGCCTCGGTACTTTACCTTGTGCACCTTGACAGAGTACCCAGGCAGACCTGAATGGTGGCTGTCCGACCTGGCGTGGCATGTCGATGCGCCGTGCGCTCGCGATTCGTGCAGGATTCGCGACCCTGTTCGCCGTTATAGTGACGGGCTACTTTGCGACCCACCTGAATGAGGCAACCATGAGCAACGGCTTGAAGCCCGGTATCGGTCAGGATCAATGGCTGCAGCTGGTCAATGAAAGACGCTGGCTGTGGACGCCCGCGCAACCTGCGGATGCGCTGGACACACCGACCCTGCTGCTGGCGCATGGTGCCGGCGCACCCATGGACAGCGACTTCATGAACCGCATGGCGGCTGATCTGGCGGCGCAAGGTATCAGCACCCTGCGCTTCGAGTTCCCCTACATGGCGCAGCGGCGTCAGGGCGGCAGCAAGCGTCCACCCAATCCACAAGCACAACTGTTGGAATGCTGGAGAGAGGTGTTCACCTGCGCGCGTACGCACATCAACGGGCGTCTGGCGGTCGGCGGCAAATCAATGGGTGGGCGGATGGCCAGCCTGATCGCCGACGAGCTTGAGGTCGATGCGCTGGTGTGCCTGGGGTATCCGTTCTACGCCGTGGGCAAGCCTGAAAAACCACGCGTTGCTCATCTGGCCGAGCTGAAGACACCCACGCTGATCGTTCAGGGCGAACGCGACGCGCTGGGCAATCGAGACGCCGTAGAGGGTTATGCATTGTCCAGTGCCATCCGGTTGCACTGGTTGCCGACTGCCAATCACGACCTAAAACCCCTGAAGGTCGCGGGTATCAGCCACGAGCAATGCCTGGCTGAATCCGCGAGAGAGATTGCCGGGTTCCTGCGCGGCTGAGTCACCGGCAATACAGGTCGAAGGCGCCGTCGGTCACATCAAGGTTGATGGATGACATATTGAAGCTGAACACGCCCCTTATCCGCAGTGTGCAGGGGTTGGCTTCAAGCAGCACCAGCCGGCCGCCCTGGAAATGCGCCGAGTGGTAGACGGTGTTCTTCCGGTGCAGCGTTTCGGTGTAGATCACCTTGATCTGCTCATGATCGATAAGGTCGTGATCGCCGGGCTCAAGATCGCGATCCAGAAACAGGCCGATGGTGGTTCGCCGGTTGCCCACCTTGCCATCGGCGATGACCTGCCATATCCACTGAGCGGGGGCCTGTTCCAGCTCCGATCTCAGCGTCAGTCGACCGGTCAGTGAGGACGTCCTGAAAGGCTGTGTGTTGATGCTCGCGGCAAAGCGGCCTCCATGGACAGCAGGTTGGACGCAGCGTTTGGGTGAGGGAGTCGGTCGGTGCATGGGCTGGCCCTGAGAAGCTCCTGAAAACGACGACAGGGCGTTACGCTTTTAGCGCAACGCCCTGTCGGATGAACAACGGGTTTCAGCAATCGATCATCGGATGCCTACGCCAAGACTGGAATTGTGACTCTTCAGCTTGAAGTTGCCGCCAGTGACCATGTTTTTCACGTAATACCAGTTCCATCCGCCGATGCCGGGGCTTGAAACAGTCGACGACCAATAGTTGCCTTTGCCCATCGGCCAGCGATTGCCATACAAGGCGTAGATATCCACCAGCTCGTGAATGGTTGGAATCCTCGCGCTGTTGTTGCCCGCGTTTTTGCTGATCTGAGAAAAGCTGCCGCTGCCCAGGCCGATGCAATGGATGACGCCGGTGACGGTCACCGTGTACTGCTTGCTCACGCCCAGCGCATCGGTCGCAGTAATGATGGCCGTGCCTTTGCCTCGAACCGAGGTCAGGCCATTGCTGTCCACTTTCGCGACCAGCGGGTCGCTCGAAGCGTACTGATAGGGTGCCTGTCCGCCACTGGCCTGACGCAGAAGGGTGGTGTCGGCCGGGAAGTTCGGCAACAGGTCCGGCGAGCCCGGAAGCAGATACACCTTGCCAGCCAGCGTGACCGGCGAAGTGTCTAGCACCAGTTCGGGCTGCGCCGCCAGAATCTGCAAGGCCAGCGTGCCGGATACCTGAACCAGACCGTTGACGCGATTGACGACATAAGAAATCGCCACCGTCTGCCCGGCGTTTGCCGTCACCAGCGCCGCAGCAAACACTACCTCCAGCGTCTTGCCTGCGTCTGCGCCGGTCAGGGTATTTTCCCGGGTGTCGTTGCCGTTGGGCCCTTGCCACTGTGTGATGACCTGGTCGCCCGCTTGCAGATTGGCGACGGCGTCGATCACCACGGTTGCACCGGATGAGGCGTTGGCCGGGTCGAGCGTGGTGCCGATGGCTTCTTTCAGGGTGGGGGTGGGGAGGGGCGTTACGTGCGTGAGTTGCAACTTCACGTCCACAGCCTCAGAGGCCATTGACAGATTCCCTGCCAGGTCTGTGACGGTGTAGTAAACCGGCGCCTCAATGTCGCCGATCAACTCCAGAAACGATCGGGTGAAGTCGACCATTGTTCGCCTGAGACCTACGTCATCCTTGCTCACCACCGCCATAGGACCGGGTAGATCATTCCAGTAAGTGCGGACAACATCGCCCTCCTGCATGCCGTTGTAGCTGGCAATTGTCCCTGAAAGCACGTTGCCCATGGTTTGCAGTTCGTCGGAGGTCAGACCGTTCTGTGTCTGCGCGGGAAAAATGATGGGGGCCAGCAGCGGATCGCCAGGCGGGGTAAGGTCTACGATTACAGCTGTCTCGGCAGAAAACTCGACGACCATATTAATCGGGTTTTCGACCGCGTAAGCCACCGAGTGACGGCCTTCCGTCAACAGCTCGGATGGAATGTGCAGCATGAGGTCGTCACCTGGCATCTGCGAAGGCAGTATCTCTTTCTTGAGACCAATAAGCACTCCATCGAAGTACAGCTGATAGGTATAGCCGGGGCGCGCGCCTTGCCATACGTTCAACAGCACTTCGAGGGGCGTGTTCAAACTGTCGACGGGTAATAGTCCATCGTTCAAGGCGGCTGCGATGACAGGCGCAGTCAGCACGTTTTCTTTTTTTTCAGTCGCGGCGTTATACATGGGGCGTTCCTTATAAGTGTAAAAGTTGCGGGCCTCGTGAGCCCGCAACGGTTTAGCGACTCAGGCAGGTAAAGTCGGTAGGTTTAAGCATGTGTACGACGACGCGAGTGACCGTGGAATTTGCCGCACTTTGATTGCTGCCTTCGACAGGGTCGACGGTATAACTCGCCTCCGCAAACCCTGTGCAAATAAGAAGTGTGTTGATCTGAGGGACCGTGAATACATGCCCTTGCACAACATCCACTTCATCCAGCTTACGAGTCGCCACGTAGGTAGCGGCCTCAATGGGATTATTGGAATCGTCAAATCCCTTGAAGGTGAAGGTGATCTTCTGACCCTCGGCAATGTTTACATACGGTGAAACTTTTACATCTGCACCGTCCGGATTTTCATTGGGGCCCAGCACTCCGTTTGGCGTGAGATTGAACGTGGGTCCGGTCAATCCGTTCTCGCCACCGGGTTGCTCTTCTCGAGACCGTACTGTTACAGGCTGCGTCGGACTCGTCATGCTGTTCGGGTTTCCTGTACGCGTGACTGTGAAGTACACGGGAATGGCTTCGCCGGTGCCTTGCAACTTCATCAGCTCATTATCAATCGGAATGATCAGGTCTCTCGCCGCTGCAACGTCGCTCGACCGTATTTGATACCACTGCGGTTTTACCTGATTGCCCCAGTACAGGTTCAGGTCATCATTGATTTCGAACCCCGTATTCCAGGCCACCACCCCTCTGCCGTTCAACTCGTAATCGTCTTCATCGATGAAGTTGTCCTGGGTGTTCGGGTTTTGTACGCTCGTCCCTTGTACTGTCACGTTGTTCAAGGGGGTGGGGAAGGGAAGTGTTGTAAAAACGTCTATGTGGGCGTCCAGCGACGTGCCAGTCAGTTCGCCGTTGCGAAACACTTCATAATGAACCGCTGTGTCGCCTTGTGGACCCTGGGCAATGGCCTCGAATGGCAACTTCAAGGTCAGTATGACAGCCTCATTTTCGTCGCCAGGCGTAACGAACACAGGGGTCAGTGGGTTATTGATGCCCCAGAATAGCTGGATGCTATCAAGCGCTGCCGCGCCCGGATAATGCGGGATGTCGACCACTACTCCCGCCTGCGCTTCCAGATAATCGACCAGATCGCCTATCGCCTGATCAATAACAGGTGCCGGATAATCGGAGGGCAAGTCTTTCAGTCTTAATTTCACCGGGACGGTGTTCGAGAGGATTGAAGGATTGCCCGCACGGTCGATGACCTGATAGCACACCTGATTTTCTTCCTCCCCCAACGTTTGCAGAAACGCTCGTGTAAAAGTGACCGAGACCTTGTCCAGTCCCATGTCGGTTTCGTTGACGACAGCAGTGGGACCTACGATATCTCCCCACCTGGTCAGGATGCGGTCATGCTTGGCCATACCTGTGTAGCCGGCAATCTGTACATCAAGTTGGCCACCCAGTTGATCGAGCTCGGCAGCAGTCAGACCGTTCTGAATCTCGGCTGGAAACTGTATGGCAGCAAGCTCCGGAGCGCCTGGCGCTGTCCGGTCGATCTGAATCCGGAAAATTTCCGATTTCTGTGCTGTCTGATTGATCGGATTAACAACGACGTACGCGACATCGTGGAAACCTTCCAGTAGCAGTTCGGACGGGATCTCCAGGTTCAGGGGGTCTCCTGGTGCATGTGAGGGCAGAATCAGTTTTTGGGGACCGGTCGCGATACTGTTGAACAGCAGTTGATATGTGTAACCAGGAAGTGCGGCTGGCCATACAACGAGGTCGACTGTCAACGGTCGGGATGCCTCAGCGACCGGTATGAGTCCTGGCGTATCTTGATCATGAAATGCGACTGCAATATCAGGGGCAGTCAATGCAAGATTCAAGTTTCGACGTCTGTTTTCGGGAACTGAAACAGGTGTTGGGAGATAGCGTGTTGAGAGATTTTCCATGTGTATAAGCCTTTTTTATTAAAAATCTTGTAGGGAGTTTCCTACTTTTGTCGAACGTGTTTGTGAGTGAGGTTTTTGTGATGAACTCTTGATGAGCGCGCCACTCATGTCCTCAGTCACGATTGGACGTAATAGGGTTTTTGTAAGTTGGTCAAGTAGGTATGCAAATATTTCTTTATCGGTTTACGAGTTTTTTGCTTGACGCTTATGTAGAATCTCGCTGTAAGAAACTTCTTATGTTATTTTGGGATTGCTCCTACGTACTTGATGTTGAATAGTTCCAAAGTTTGTGAACTAAGTAGGCTACCTTTCCATTCTCAATGAACGAGGAGATGGACGGTGTTTTGTAGAGAAAATAATGTCGCTAAGTCGCGGGGTGGCGCGTTTCAGCTTGCCGTGATTGCCTTTGGCGCTCTAGCTAATGTGCAGGCGTCGGCAGCGGCATCGGGCGATAATAATGGTCTGCCTTTAGACTCCCAAATAGTCAGCGGAGTGTTGCCGGATGAAGAGTTGCCAGATGAAACCGTCAGACGGGGTGAAATCATTACCGTAGGGCCTGATACGCCCTTCGATTCTTACAATATCAATCATCAAAGTGTTCTTAATGTTGTCGGTGGGCGAGTAGACTTTGTTGGCGTGAGAAACGCTACGGTCAATATTGAGTCCGGCGTGGTGGAGAGTGGTATCAGCCTCACCGATGCCTTGGGTAATCTCTCCAACGCTACCGTAAAAAACGCGACAGGTGTCGGCATCGTTCTTCAGGGAGTGATCGGCGCTATCAACCCTGGTTCCTCGGTATCGGCTCATTCAAGCGAGGTATCGGGCTCTGGCTATGGCATTGCAGTCGGGATGTGGGGCGCGCTGAATATTTTTAATACCGATGTGCGCGGATTTGCGTCGCAAGGCAAGGGTGGTCAGGGAATTTTTGCTTCTGGCGCCAATGTGCTGATCGCTGACAACAGCCATGTCACAGGCGACATGAATGGAATCAATCTGGTAGATGGATCTGGCAACGGAGTAGTGGACGGAAACAAGTCCGTCACTGTGATTGACCGGTCGATCGTCGAGGGGCTGGGCGGGGCCGCTATCAAAGTAAACCAGCGCGTCGCATTCGACATCGAGGCCGACATAGCTGTGCAAAACCAATCCGAGCTATGGTCCGGGAATGGCAACCTGCTGGAAGTGGAAGATCACAGCACCGCCAACTTCAACGTCGACAACAGCACCCTCAATGGCAACCTTGTCGCCGATGACACCAGCACCCTGAACATCACGCTGCAAAACGGCGCGCAATTGAACGGCGACATCGTCAATGGCAACCGTCTGGCGATTACCTCGGGCAGTCACTGGCAGATGCAGGGCGACAATGCCGTCAGGTCGCTTTCCCTGCAGGGTGGCAGGGTCTCGTTTGCTGGTGAAGGGTTTCATACCCTTTCGCTGAATGAGTTGTCAGGGGCTGGCACGTTCGGCTTGCGCGTGGATCTGGACAACGGCGTCGGAGACCTCATCGACGTCAACGGTCAGGCCAGTGGGCAGTTCGGCTTGCGGGTGCGCAACACGGGAGAGGAGGTTGTGTCTGCCGACATGGCACCGCTCAAGGTGGTGCATACCGAAGGTGGCGACGCGCAATTCAGCCTGCTGGGCGGGCGGGTCGACCTGGGCGCCTATTCGTATTTGCTGGAGCAGCAAGGCAATGACTGGTTCATCGTCGGTAAAGACAAGGTCATAAGCCCTTCGACCCAGAGCGCGCTTGCCCTTTACAGCGCGGCACCTGCCATCTGGATGAGTGAGCTCTCTACCTTGCGTTCGCGCATGGGTGAGGTTCGTGCAAGCGGCAGGGCGGGCGGCTGGATGCGTGCCTATGGCAACAGGCTGAATGCCACGACCAGTGACGGTGTTGACTACCGGCAGAAACAAAGTGGCCTGTCGCTGGGTGCCGATGCGCCCGTCGAGGTCAGCAACGGCCAACTGGTAGTGGGTGTGCTGGGAGGGTACAGCACGTCCGGTATCGATTTGAGCCGTGGCACTACGGGTAAAGTCGACAGCTACTATGCAGGCGCCTATGCCACCTGGCTGTTGGACGAAGGCTACTACGTTGACGGCGTGCTCAAACTCAACCGCTTTCGCAACAAGGCAGATGTTGCCATGAGCGATGCAAGCAATGCCAAGGGTGACTACACCAACAACGGGATAGGGGGCTGGGTAGAGTTCGGCCGCCACATCAAACTGGCGGACGATTACTTTCTCGAACCGTTCGCTCAGTTGTCCAGTGTCGTCGTTCAAGGACAGGAACTGCGCCTGGACAACGGCATGAAAGCGAAGAACGACCAGACCCAATCGGTAGTGGGCAAGGTGGGCACCTCGCTGGGCCGCAGTGTCGCGCTCAAGGATGGCGGGGTATTGCAGCCTTATGTGCGCGTCGCCGTTGCACAGGAGTTTTCGCGTCGCAACGAGGTGAAAGCCAACGATGTGAAATTCGATAACAGCCTGTTCGGTTCGCGCGGCGAACTGGGAGCCGGGGTATCGGTGTCGCTGTCCGAGCGTCTGAAACTGCACGCAGACTTCGATTACATGAAAGGTCGGCATATCGAGCAACCCTGGGGAGCGAATGTAGGGCTACGCTTGGCATTCTGATTCTTAAGGCCAGTGCCTGAGCAGCACCACAGCCCCCGGTGAATGATCACCGGGGGCTTTTCAGTTATTGATCGGTAAACCTGCGTTTGCGTTGTCTCTGTCGGGAGGTGACAGGCACTGCGTAGTTGACGTTCACCCGTAGCACTGGCGATGTACCGATCAGTCGATGATCACGATAAAGCTCGTAATACAGATCAACCAGACCGTACTGAATATAGGGCGTAAAAGTGTAGGAAATGCACAGCACACGTATCACGCTGTTTTCGCCTACCCGATGAAAAAGCGTTGTCGATGACAGGTTTTTCCCCCAATAAAAACGGATTTCGTCACCCCAGCACATTTTGACTGACCCCGGGATATGAATGGTAATGCCCGCATGTGCCTGTTCGTGACTGATGGAATCAGGATCGATGTCAGGCAGCACAGGTGCTTTCAGCGTATCGGAAATATCGGATGGAAGATGGAGGGGGCTCGCGTGTCGGTAGAGGCTCTTGTGGGGCGGGGCTTCTTGAACAGTGCTCGCGCTGTTGGGATTGTTTTGTTTTTTTTGGGTGCGCGCCGCTACATCCGTGGATTGTTCTTTATCCATCGTGAACTCTTTTATTGACATTAAGTTGAGTTGTTATGTGCGTGCCGGCAGTTGTCGGCAACGGAAATATTACAAGGCACATAAGTGTTCAGGTCAAGTGTCTGCCGATATCAAAGGTAAGCCAAGGTTGTGCGAGGTTATGCAGTTACATTTGGTATCATGTGCATAGTGAGTTATCGCTCGTTAGTGTCGGAGATGCTGTAAATAAAGGGTGTGGCTTGATGTGGGTGTTCTTTCAGGACTTTTTGTGCGTGAAATACCTGTAGGACATTAACTACAGATAAATCTTACAGAAGGTAAAAAAGTAAGTTTTGGCTGAATTCCCACTCCTGCGTAGGAATATTCACTCAACTTTATCATTAGGGTCTCGCACGCGTTAGCGTGCGAGGCCGTCAAGGTTATGGGCAGAAATGTAGGCTGCTGTGCTTAAAACTGCATTGAAAGTGCCGGGGTGTCCAGACCGGGCAGGAATGCTTTGTTGAAAACGATCTGTATGTCGACGTAAGGGGTAATAGATAACTACCGCACCATCTGAGTTTCAACTAATCGGAGTATGCGTTCACTGTCAATGGTCAAAAGTACTGCATTGCTGTCGTTAAAGATGTTAAAGAAATATCCTACACGCTCTTCAGATGGCTTCTCAAGTTCTGTCAGATTTGAATAGGGTGCTGGCAGTGCACACTATTAATACTCATAAAAAAGCCCCGACCAACCGAAGTTTGTCGAGGCTTGGCAAACAGTATCAGGCTTTAGCGATTAAACCGCTCTACCAGCGAATATTGTGAGTTGGCCGTGTCGGTCAGTTCGCCACTTAATACCGCAGAGCGACGCGCTTCGTCAGCGGTCTGGTCTGCCAGGCTGGCGATGGTAGCGATGTTGCGATTGATTTCCTCGGCCACGGCGCTTTGCTCTTCCGTGGCGGTGGCGATTTGCGTGGTCATGTCGGTGATATTGGCGACAGCCTCGCTGATGCCCACCAGCGCCTGATCTGCCTCCAGCACCCGGGCAACGCCTTCTTCGGCCTGACGGCGACCCGTGTCCATGGTGTGTACCGCGTCGGTTGCGGTCTGCTGCAGTTTGGCGATCAGGCCATGAATCTGCCCGGTGGACTCGGCGGTGCGTTGCGCCAGCTGGCGCACTTCATCTGCCACGACGGCAAAACCGCGACCCATCTCACCGGCGCGCGCCGCTTCGATCGCGGCGTTAAGGGCCAGCAGGTTGGTCTGGTCGGCGATGCCTTTGATCACATCGACCACGCCGCCGATTTCATCGCTGTCCTTGGCCAAGCGGGTCACGGTCAGGCCGGTTTCACCCACCGAGGTGGACAGGCGCTGAATGGCTTCGCGGGTTTCACCGGCGATATCGCGCCCGCGACGCGTCAGTTCGTTGGCCTGCTGGGTGGCGTCAGCGGCACGGTTTACGTGGCTGGCGACTTCCTGAGTGGTGGCGGCCATCTGGTTGATGGCGGCGGCAACCTGCTCGGTTTCCACACGCTGACGTTCCAGCCCGATCGAACTGGCATTGGCCAGCGAGTTGGACTGGCGGGCCTGACTGTTCAGGTGTTCGGCGGTGTCCTGCAAACGCGTCAGGCAGGTTTTCATGCGCGCTTCCTGGCTGAGGATCGACATTTCCAGGCGCGCTTGCGGGCCGCGGCTGTCGGTGTACATCTGCGCGATCAACGGGTCGGAAGTGGTCTGTTCGGCCAGACGCAACAAGCGTTTGGTGCCACGTTGCTGCCAGGAAAGCCCGAGCAGGCCCAGTGGTACCGACAGTGCCGCAGCCAGGGCAAACCCCCAATGTGAATTGAGCCACACGCCGATCAGGAAGCTCAGTTGGCTGACCAGAATGAACGGCAGCCAGTCCTGAAGTACCGGCAGCCACTTGTCGCGGCTTGGGACGGCGCTCTTGCCCTTGTTGAGCCGGGTATAAAGCGCCTCGGCACGGCGGATCTGTTCGGCGGTCGGCTTGATACGTACCGACTCGAAACCCACCACCTGGCGGTTTTCCAGCACCGGCGTCACGTAGGCATTGACCCAATAATGATCGCCGTTCTTGCAGCGGTTCTTGACGATACCCATCCACGGCTGCCCGGACTTGAGCGTGGTCCACATGTGCTCGAATACTGCCGGCGGTACGTCCGGATGACGTACGGTGTTGTGCGCCGCACCCACCAATTCAGCTTCGCTGTAGCCACTGATATCGACGAAGGCATCATTGCAATAGGTGATGGTGCCGCGGGTGTCGGTGGTGGAAATCAGTCGTTGTTCGGCAGGAAATGTCCGCTCATGTTGAGTGACGGGCTGGTTGTTGCGCATGGGATTTCGATCCTTCGATCCGGAAGACTATGGCGTGGTTATCGGCGGGCACGTCGATAAATTGAGCGGCGTGCGACAAGTGACCGTAGAGTCAGCCCTGGCGGGCCAGCATGGGGTAGGTGAACAGCCCGAAATGCACGAGGTTCAGGCCCAGATGGCTGATGACGGCGGCCTGCAGCCCGCCGAAACGAAATGCGATGCCGTACCCCACGCCAGCCATGCCTGCCAATGCCACCCACTGCGGGCCGGCACCTGCGTGCGCAAGTCCGAACAGGCCGGCAGCGAGGGTGATCGATAATGCCGTCGCATACCTTGAGCTCTTGAACAGGCGCATCAGGCTGCCTTGCAGATAAGCGCGGAAAAACAGCTCTTCGGTCAGGGTCACCAGCAACAGGTTGTTGAGCAGCCATATCAGGCCCTGGGCAGGCCATTTCGGTGTCCAGCCGACGACGTTCAACATGACCGCAGCGGTCATGCAGAACACCGAGGTCACAATCAGCGCCAGAAGCCCGGTTTGCAGTGAATGGGCGACGTCAACCTTGGGCAGAATCCAGGGGCAGGCCAGTATCAGCCAGAAGCCGATCAGCGGCTTGTCCAGACTCAGGTCCATGGAGAACAGCGCGGCATCGGCACTGAATCGCGTTGCTTCGATGACGTTGGCGTTATTGAAGCCAGGCGCCAGGTGAAAGGCCAGCGCCAGACCGGTCACGATGAACAATCCGTGGCCACACAGGCGGATGGAGGAATAAGAGGATCGCGCCACGCAGAACCAGGCAATGAACAACGCGCCAAAGCTCAGCGCTGCCGAAGGGTCAAGGCTGCCGTGAAACAACGCCAGCGCGTAGCCGCTGCTCAGAAGGCAGAAAGTCAGCCAGTGCCTTGTGGTCATGAGTAAGTCCTGCCTTGAGAGCGGGGAATTCTATCCGGCGTTCAGCAGGGCAGGGGCGAGATTATAAAAATTTTCATGCAGGGGCCTGACCCTGAAACAGGGTGCAGGCCCCATTCAGGGGTGTCAGGACGCGATCAGCTGGCGCAGCACGTAATGCAGAATGCCGCCTGACTTGAAGTATTCCACTTCGTTAAGCGTATCGATACGGCACAGCACGTCGACGGTTTCCTTGCTGCCGTCCTCGCGCTCGATATGCAGGGTCAGGCTCATGCCCGGCTGCACGTCTGCGTTGGTCAGTCCGGTGATCTTCAGCGTCTCCTTGCCGGTCAGGCTGAGGGTCTTGCGCGTCTGGCCGTTCTTGAACTGCAATGGCAGCACGCCCATGCCCACCAGGTTCGAGCGGTGAATCCGTTCGAAGCTTTCGGCGATGACCGCCTTGACGCCCAGCAGGTTGGTACCCTTGGCAGCCCAGTCACGGCTAGAGCCCGTGCCGTATTCCAGACCGGCAATGATCACCAGCGGCGTGCCTTCTGTCTGATAACGCATGGCCGCGTCGTAGATCGCCAGCTTCTCGCCGGAGGGCACATGCACCGTGTTGCCACCCTCTTCGCCGCCTAGCATTTCGTTGCGGATACGGATATTGGCAAAGGTCCCGCGCATCATCACTTCATGGTTGCCACGGCGCGAGCCGTAAGAGTTGAAGTCCTGATACTTGACGCCTTTATCCTGAAGATAGCGCCCGGCTGGGCTGTCGGCCTTGATATTACCGGCAGGGGAGATGTGGTCGGTGGTCACCGAGTCGCCCAGCAGTGCCAGGATGCGTGCGTTTTCCACGTCTTCGATAACCGGCAGCGGACCGTCGATGCCGTCGAAGAACGGCGGGTGCTGAATGTAGGTGGAATCGTCCTGCCAGACGTAGGTGGCAGCCTGCGGCACCTCGATGGCTTGCCATTGTTCGTCGCCGGCAAAGACTTCGGCGTATTCCTTGTGGAACATGCCGGTGTTGACGCTGGCCACAGCGTCGGTGATTTCCTGCTGACTCGGCCAGATATCACGCAGATAAACCGGCTTGCCGTCTGCACCTTCGCCCAGCGGTTCGCTGCTGATGTCGATGCGCACCGAGCCTGCCAGCGCATAGGCAACTACCAGGGGTGGCGATGCCAGCCAGTTGGTCTTGACCAGCGGATGGACACGGCCTTCGAAGTTACGATTGCCCGACAGCACCGACGCAACGGTCAGGTCGGACTGTTGAATGGCTTTCTCGATAGGCTCCAGCAGCGGACCGGAGTTGCCGATGCAGGTGGTGCAGCCGTAACCGACCAGATCGAAGCCCAAGGCGTCGAGGTATTGGGTCAGACCCGCTGCGTTGTAATAATCGGTCACCACTTTGGAACCGGGTGCCAGCGAGCTTTTTACCCACGGCTTGCGTTTCAGGCCTTTCTCGACGGCTTTTTTCGCGACCAGCCCGGCTGCCATCATGACGCTGGGGTTGGAAGTGTTGGTGCAGGACGTGATCGCCGCGATCACCACGGCGCCGTCTTTCAGGTGATAAGTCTGGCCGTCGTATTCATATTGGGTTTCGCCACTGACCTGGGCCTCGTTGCCAACCGCGACACCGCCGCCGCCTTCGCTCTCCAGCCGACCTTCATCGACCTTGGCAGGCTTGACCTGCAGACCGAGGAAATCGCTGAACGCCTTGGACACATTCGGCAGTGCTACACGATCCTGAGGGCGCTTGGGGCCGGCAAGGCTGGCTTCGACCGTGCTCATGTCCAGTTCCAGGCTGTCGGTGAACACCGGTTCCTGGCCCGCCAGACGCCATAGACCCTGAGCCTTGCAATACGCTTCGACCAGCTTGACGGTTTCGTCGGGGCGACCTGACAGACGCAGGTAGTCCAGTGTCACGTCATCGACCGGGAAGAAACCGCAGGTCGCGCCATATTCGGGCGCCATGTTGGCAATGGTCGCGCGGTCGGCCAGCGGCAGATCGGCCAGGCCGTCGCCGTAGAACTCGACAAACTTGCCGACCACACCTTTCTTGCGCAGCATCTGGGTGACGGTGAGCACCAGGTCGGTAGCGGTGATGCCTTCCTTCAGTTTGCCGGTCAGCCGGAAACCGATCACTTCCGGGATCAGCATCGACACCGGCTGGCCGAGCATCGCCGCTTCGGCTTCGATACCGCCCACGCCCCAGCCCAGCACGCCCAGGCCGTTGATCATCGTGGTGTGCGAGTCGGTACCGACCAGGGTGTCCGGGAACGCGTAAGTGCGGCCGTCTTCTTCCTTAGTCCATACCGTGCGGCCCAGGTATTCGAGGTTCACCTGATGGCAAATGCCGGTGCCGGGCGGCACCACGCTGAAATTATCGAAAGCGCTCTGGCCCCAGCGCAGGAACGCGTAGCGCTCGCCGTTGCGCTGCATCTCGATATCGACGTTCTCGCCGAAGGCTTCGGCGTTGCCAAACTTGTCGACCATCACCGAGTGGTCGATCACCAGGTCCACCGGGGAAAGGGGGTTGATTCGCTGCGGATCGCCGCCGGCCTTGGCTACGGCCGCGCGCATGGCGGCCAGATCGACCACCGCCGGTACGCCGGTGAAGTCCTGCATCAGGACGCGGGCAGGGCGGTATTGAATTTCCCGGTCCGAACGACGCTCGGTCAACCAGTCGGCGAGGGCCTTGAGGTCGTTGCCGGTTACCGTCTTGTTGTCTTCCCAGCGCAGCAGGTTTTCCAGCAGCACCTTGAGTGACATGGGCAGCTTGTCCAGATCGCCCAGCGATCGGGCGGCTTCCGGCAGGCTGAAGTAGTGGTAGGTCTTGTTATCGATTTCGAGGGTTTTAAGGCTCTTCAGGCTATCGAGGGAGGGCATGAATGTCTCCTTTGAGGAATGTTCTCCGAACATCGGTTCACGGGCTCCATGTGCATCAGGTCGGGAGCGCCGCATCAGGCTTCAAGTTGTGTGGACTGTTCGGCCGCACCAGTGGTTCCTGGATTGGGCTATCATGCGCGGCTTTCAAGTCTGCGGGGTTACGCCCGAGTGCCCACTGCCCAGGAGTAACCCATGAATACACTGTTTATGCACTGCCGACCCGGTTTTGAGGGCGAAGTCTGCTCGGAAATAGCCGATCACGCCGCGCGCCTGGACGTGGCCGGGTATGCCAAGGCCCGTCCCGACACGGCTTGCGCCGAATTCATCTGCACCGAGGCGGATGGCGCCGAACGGCTGATGAACGGTCAGCGCTTCGACAAGCTGATCTTTCCCCGGCAGTGGGCGCGGGGGCTGTTTCTCGAGTTGCCGGAAACCGATCGCATCAGTGTGATTCTCGCGCAGCTGGCGGCGTTCCCTACCTGCGGCAGTATGTGGCTGGAGGTCGTGGATACCAACGACGGCAAGGAACTGTCGAATTTCTGCAAGAAGTTCGAAGCGCCGCTGCGCAAGGCCCTGACTCAGGCAGGCAAACTGGTGGATGACCCGCGCAAGCCGCGTCTGCTGCTGACCTTCAAGAGTGGTCGCGAGGTGTTTCTCGGTCTGGCCGATGCGGACAACTCCGCCATGTGGCCCATGGGCATCCCGCGCCTCAAGTTTCCCCGCGAGGCGCCAAGCCGTTCGACCCTGAAGCTTGAAGAGGCCTGGCATCACTTCATTCCCAGAGACCAGTGGGACGAGCGCCTTTCCGGCGACATGACCGGCGTGGACCTGGGTGCCGCGCCGGGCGGCTGGACGTATCAACTGGTGCGACGCGGCATGCTGGTGACCGCCATCGATAACGGGCCGATGGCGGAAAGCCTGATGGACACCGGGCTGGTGCAGCATCTGATGGCGGACGGTTTTACCTACAAGCCTCGACAGCCCGTGGACTGGATGGTCTGCGACATCGTCGAAAAGCCTGCGCGCAATGCAGCCCTGCTGGAAACCTGGCTGGGTGAAGGTCTTTGCCGCGAAGCGGTGGTCAACCTCAAGTTGCCGATGAAACAGCGCTACGCTGAAGTACGCCGACTGCTCGACCGCATCGAAGAAGGCTTTCAGGCGCGCGGGGTACGCGTGTCCATCGGCTGCAAACAGCTCTACCACGACCGCGAAGAAGTCACCTGCCACCTGCGCAGGCTGGACGTGGCCAAAGCCGCGAGAAAGTGATTTCTCACTATAAAAACACCTCTGCTATCGTGCCAATGCTCCGCGTTGGCATGTCTTTCGTGACGCTCTGCGTCACATCCGTGCTGCTGGTTGTGCGTAGTTAGTGCTCTAAAGTGCTTTTCAACCGCGATGGCACTGACGACGCA
>NZ_WIBD01000025.1:0-377 GCF_009495975.1 Pseudomonas sp. SZ57
ACGCCTTCGCGAGCAAGCTAACTCCAACAAGGTCAGCAGTGCTACAGAATAGTCACATGGCTCGAAATACCCCGAACCTCTGGAAATAAGCCACATAGCTTGAAAACACCTCGGACCTGTGGGAGTGAGATTGCTCACGAAGAGGCCGGTACAGCCGCTGAAAATCTGTTGATCCGTTAATACGCCTTCGCGAGCAAGCTAACTCCAACAAGGTCAGCGGTGCTACAGAATATTCACATGGCTCGAAATACCCCGAACCTCTGGAAATAAGCCACATAGCTTGAAAACACCTCGGACCTGTGGGAGTGAGATTGCTCACGAAGAGACCGGTGCAGCTGCTGAAAATCTGTTGATCCGTTAATACGCCTTCGCGAGCA